>CALFZX010000064.1 GCA_937952315.1 uncultured bacterium | reverse complement strand
AAATTTTACAATCAAAAATCTCCGTAAGGCGAATTCGCCAGGAAAAAAATCGCTCTATCTTTTTTTCAGAGAATACCTGATTTAATAAATAAAAAATTTTTTTAACTTTACGGGTCATAAAATATCGGTGGAAAGGGTCTCTTCTCAGCTTTAACAAAGAAACTAAAATTGCCGTAGTTCTTGTCCTTGCATTAATATCCATAAATATTTCAAAACTTAATTTTTTATTAGACAATTTTAATCTCGAAATTCAGCGATGCCTTTCGCTTCAAATATTTTGGCCTTCTCTCCCTCTTTAATTTTAATAATAGCTCCGGCCCTATACCGAATATATTGATTACCCATCTCCGCAGAAGCCAAGGAATACATATCTCCTAAGTTTTTCGAGTCTAATTCTAGTTCTATCCCATTATCTACCTTGTATTTCAAATTTAGCTTATCGTAAATTTTCATACCGGTTTGCGAATCGATTCGCTCCCCGCTCCTGGTTATAATTATGAGGGGGCTCTTCTTCTCCCCTAATCCGGTTGCTTGGCTGTAATCAATTAAAACCTGATCTCCCCTAGCCAGATAAAGCGACTCGAATAAAGGAGCTTCGTATTCTTTTTTCCCGATATTATAATTAAAAATCAAAATATAATCATCAAAAAAGAATCTTCCCCAATATCTATGGTCTAAAATTTTTCCGTATTCGGAAAAATCTAGGTCAAACCAATTATGATCATGATATCCCATTCCCCTGATATTTTTTTCAACGCCGTTCAAAGTCATTTTGCCGACCATCTCTCCCCTTGGAACTTCTACCAGCCAGCCAACGCGCCAATTACGATTAAAATAATTATCAAACAATTTACCGGTATAAAGAGGAGAGTCTCTCTTGAGCTCAAAATCCAATTTCAGATCTTCCAAATCAAGATTCATCCTATAATGGCCGTTTTTGCCCTTTAGAATGTTTCTGCCGAATTTTAAATCACAATTTTTCAGTGAAGCAGATGAATTATCTGGCGAGAAATTTATACGTTTTGAATATTTTTCTCCGTTGGGTTGGAGAATCGTTACTTCTACCGGATAATTTAAAATTTTGTCTTTGAAAGATCCGTTTACACCCCAAGTAACAGAAAGAACTGTTCCGTCATATAAATTTCCATCGAAATACCACCATTCCCTCAGACTTTCTTTGATTTTAGATCCGTCATTGATCAAAATGTGATTTTCTTTCACACTTGATAAGCGATATCTCTGTAATAGTATAAAAAAAAATATAAATATTAGTATTGCTGAGATTATTGCCAAGCTCTTTCTAAACAATAAAACTTTATTATTTGACATATTAATTTGATTTAATTTCTCGAAACAAATTATTTTTTCTTTTCAAAAGCCAATAAATTCCTCCAATAGCACTCAAGAATAAAATAAAATAGAAAATTTGGTTAAGTGTCAAACCGTTTTCAATACGATAATTGGAAGTCTCAAATCCATTATTTATTTTGGAACTGGCCGGCAATAGGTCATCACTTCGAAAAAAATCAGTAATTACTCTTGAAAAAGAAATCCAAGCCAGGATTATAAGAGCTAACAATCCATCCGTCTTTATTTTTCGAATAATCAGGACTGAGATGACAAAGATGAGCAATAAGCTAACAGCCTCATAAAGGGAGGGCTCGTGCCGATAATGGCCAAGATAAAAAGTCCCCCAAGTGGAATCGGTAATTTTTCCCGGGTGGTATCTGGTCAAAGCCCCTGCCAATCGAACAAAAAAAAGGGAAAGATAGGCCAACATAAAAACATCGAAATATTTTCCCACTTTATTTTTGAGACTGTAAATATAGATTACTAACGGTATTGCTATGATTATTGCAAATAGAAAACCGATAGAAACTTTTTGATTTGTATAAAAATAGAAAACTCGACCCTGAAATTCGAAATCGTGATGTAAATAAATTCTAGAGAAAATAAATATTATTCTTGAGAGAACATTGGAAATCACGAAAGTAAAAAGAACCATCAAAAAAACTGCTGGAAAATTCAATTTAAATTTTTTTGCACAAAATAAAGCGATAACCGCAAAGAAAAAAATATTTAAAAAAGCAAAGATTGTTGTTATTGGAAAACGATAGTCAAAAATTTCAACAAAATATATAAAGGGTAAATTTGAAAACATCGGTTAGTCAAATATTCGTAATTTTTAAAAAACGATAGCTTGAGATATCTATTTTACAAATTCCATTTTAAGAGATATTTTTTATCTATCGTTCAATATCGTACAAGATTATTTGTGCTTATAATAATTAGACTAAAGGATTGGGTCAATTTATTTTTTAAATGTATTTATTTGGTTTAGCTAGATTCTCTAGATTTTTAAAGAAAAAATAGATGAAAAAATACATCAAAAGAAGCAAAAGTCTCTGCAATACTTGTCTCAAGGAAATACCCGCTAAGACTTTCGAGCATAACGGAAGGATTTATCTTGAAAAAGAATGCGATGAGCATGGTAAAACCGTTCTAGACCACACCTGGGACGATCCAGAGATTTATCGAGGTCTAATGAAGGTAAAACCCCTTGAAAGAGAAGCGGGGCAAGTCGCCGTTGCCGTCACCAACAGATGTAACCTTGATTGTCCTGTTTGCTATGCGAAAGCCAACGACGTATCGATTGAAGACCTAAGCATTAAAGATTTAGATAGGCTAGAAAAATACTCAGCTGTTTTTTTAACTGGCGGAGAGCCGACCATTCGCGAAGATCTCTTCCAAATAGTAAAAAGACTTAAAAAAGATAAAAAAAAAGTTATTATGTTTTCCAACGGTTTAGCTTTAGCCAATCCAAATTACGTTAAAAAACTGAAAAAATCCGGCTTAGATTGCGTGATACTACAATTTGATACAACCGACGATACCTCCTACCAGTATATTAGGGGTAGAGATCTCATTAAAATCAAGAAGAAGGCTATTCAAAACATGCAGAAACACAGTCTGACGGTCTATCTTTATTGCACGATGATTAAAGGAAAAAGTTTCGATCAGATGGAAAATATTTTTCCTTTTTTCGATAGATACTCGGTCATAAAAGCCATCAGCGTGAATCCTCTTTGGCGTCTCGGGAGATATAACGACAACGATTTTGTCCCCAGCTCTCAGATTTTGAAAAAAGCATCTTCCATTAACGGTCTGGAAAAATCCGATTGGCTTGAGTCTACTCGTCTGCTCTGTAATATTGAAAAGTTACTCTCCATTGTAACTCAAAGAAGAAGAATTTTTTGTAAATGCAATCTTAAATGCTTGGTCCTACGCCATCAAAAAAATAATATTCCCTTAACCAAAATTTTTGATACTCAAAAAATCAATAAAAAAATTGAGGAAGCTTACAGAAAGAAAAGTGTAATTGGTTTTTACTCTTTTTTATTCTATTTTCTAGTCAGTCAAGTGCTTTTAAACTTTTTCAGGAATAAAAACTTTCGTCTTCTGTTAGTGAAAATGTGGAGAAACAAAAAACATCTGTTTAGAAAAGAAGGTCTACTTTTCAGTCCATTTCATTTTATTACCATCTCAACATTCCCCGCTCTTGGCAGTCTTGATTTCGATTTTGTTGATAGCTGCAATTTTAGTGCCATGTCATCGGAAGATTTCAATTTCGATCCAGCCTGTATCCATCGGATAAGGGCGCTTAAAAGAAGAGAGGGATCTCCGACTTCCAACTAACTTAGGATAAAATACCATGTCACAATTAATTCCCTATCTGCCGTCAATCGTTGTCTTTGGCTATGAGGTTCCAACTATGCCTATTTTGACAGTTGTTTGTACTATATCTTATTTTTTAATCACGGTTATTGAAACAAGGCGTTTAAAGCTTAGTCTGCAGATTTCAATATTTATAGCCCTAGCAACACTAATTCTATATAACATTTTTGGTCGATTACTTTTTGTTTTATCTCATATTTTTTTACATCAAGATTTCGCTTATCAAAATAAGATTCTTTGGGTTTATACCAATCAAAAAATTGCTTTTGGTTTTTTAATAGCTCAATTTTTAGCAATTCTACTAGGCACCTACCTATACCAAAATCGCTATAATTTAAAAAAATACTTTGATATTTTTATCCTCGCTCAGCTTTCTCTTTTTTTTATCAGGCTTGGCGGGGCCTTAATGCAATACCCCATCGGAAAGATTACAGATTCCTCCTTCTGGGGTTTTCACTATTGGAGATATGACAGGCACAACCCCGCCCTTTACGAAGCCTTCAGTCTTTTTCTTATTTTTATCATCGCTTTATGGCTTAGAAAAAGAATAAAAGTAGAGGGTCTACTGGCTTTGATAATATTAGCCTGGATTTCACTTTCACGTGTAATTACGGATTTTTTTCGCAGTAAAGATTTGCCCTTGAAAAGCTTTTCCGATCCTAAATTTGATGGGGCTGATACAAGCTCCAACTTTCATTTCGAAAACGGGTTGGCTTTAAACCAAATTGTCTACGCCGTTCTTTTTCTGACAGCAATAACGTTGGCTGTTAAATTGATAAGAAAAGAGAAATCTTTTTTAGTTCGCAAAACGCCTAAGCTTTGTGAATAAACTGACTCCACAAATACAATTGCAAAAAAGCTATAAAAATTGTTAGGGCGATAGTAATCACCCAAGCAATTATAATTCTTTTAGATTTCTGAGGTTTTTCATTGATTTTTTGTTCTTCCATTTTTATCATCTAATATTTTATTAGTTTTCATAATTATAAAACTATTAAATCAGCTAAGAAAATTTTAGAGGTTTAGTAAAAAACCTCATTTTTAAATTCTGGCTATGTACAAAATAGGAGAGACGACCGGTATTTGCAGTATCTGCGAGGAGAAAGTCAAAGCAGATATCTATCAACGAAACGGAAAAGTTATTATTGAGACCAAATGTGTTCAACACGGCAAAAAAATTTCCGAGCATATTTGGGACGATCCGGAAATTTATAAAAACTTTATCCGCTGCAAAACCCTTAAAGCCGAACCGGCTCAAACAGCTGTCATTTTGACTTACAAATGTAACCTGAACTGTCCTATTTGTTTAGCTGATGCTAATAAATTAAAATTTGACGATTTCAAGAAAAAAAATCTTTCCAAAATTCATGAAGGACAAACGGTTCTTCTGACCGGAGGGGAGCCAACCGTAAGAAAAGACTTGCCGAAGATAATCAGCCACCTCAAGAAAGAAAAAAAGAGAGTCGTTCTCCTGTCTAACGGTGTCAAACTGGCTAACATGAGCTACACTCTAAAGCTTAAAAGAGCCGGACTAAACGGCGTTCGACTGCAGTTTGATGCCACTGACGACAAGGATAATCTTTATATTAGAGGTAAAAAACTGTTTGAAATCAAAAAAAGAGCTGTCAAAAATTTAGAAAGACTGGAAATTCCAGTCATTCTTTGCTCCGTTATAATTAAAAAAAATATTAAGAGCGTCCAAAAATTATTTAATTTCGCCTTTAAGCACTCTAATATTAGATCAGTTAGTGTTAATCCGCTTTGGAAATTAGGTAGGTATAAAGAAAATGATTTTGTCGCCAGCTCAGACATAATCAAAAAGGTTTCAAGGATTTTCAATCTAAGAAAAAAAGACTGGATTGATTCAACGATCTTTTTAACTAATTTAGATAAGTTACTTTCTTTTTTCTTCCAAAGAAAACGTTATTTTTGCAAATGCAATATAAAATTTATTTTTATTCGTGACCGAAAAACTGTTATACCTATCACTCGAATCTTTGACATCCAAAAGATTAACAATAAAATTGAATCAGCCTATAGTAAGCAAAGCCGAATAGAGGTTGCACTCTTTTTTCTCTACTTTATAATTAGCCAGATTATCTTTAATTTTTTAAAAAATAGACATTTCAGATTATTAGTTCTAAAAGTGACCTTGAACTTGAAAAATATTTTTAAGAAGAATTTTTTCTTTCGATATATTTTCTATTCAATTAGTGTCGAATCTTTTATGACCAAAGAGAATTTTGATTTTAATGTTAGCCAAGATTGCAACTTAAACGGTCTTTCACCGGAGAACTCATCTCTAAAGCCTGCCTGCCTAAATCGACTGAATTTAACTAAGTAGAATGAAAATAATAAACCAGACTCAATGTCTTTGTGCTGTTTGCGAAAGGGTTATCCCAGCCGAAATTTACGAACAAAATGGTCGTATTTTCATAAAAGGGAAGTGTGAAGTTCACGGTGAACAAATCTCCGACCATGTTTGGGATGACCCGGAAATTTATGCCGGCATGCAAGCCATCAAGACCAATCCTGGGGGCTCTCGTCAAATAGTCGTTGACGTAACAAGAAAATGTAATTTAAACTGTAAAGTTTGTTTTGCTAATGCCAACCAATATCAAGGTAATCAATTTATGCTGGAAGATATCGATCGGACCAAAGAATACAGTCAAGTTTTTCTTTCCGGCGGCGAGCCGACGACCCACCAAGACATTTTTAAAATTATTCGAAAGCTGGTTAGCAACAAACAAAAACCAATTCTATTTACTAATGGAGTCAAATTGGCCAATCGTAGCTTTGTCAGAAAGCTTTCAAAAGCGGGACTTAGATCGGTTTTACTTCAACTGGATACTCTCAAAAGTAGCGATTCTCAATACATTCGAAGAGGAAATTTAACAACCCTAAAATTAAAGGCACTTAAAAATCTCGCCGAATTCAATATTCCGACTTCTGTTTGGACCGTCGTTGTAAGAGGAAAAAATTTAAAAGATATCCGGAAAATCCACGCCAGATTGTTTAAATTTCCCAACATTAAGACGGTCTCCGCCATTCCCATTTGGCGCGTCGGGCGATTCGAAGAAAAAGATTTTGAACCGCCTTCAACCATCATTAAAGAACTCTGTCAAATTTACGGACTGGAAACAAGGGATTTCGTCGAGACTACTCGTTTTGTCTGTGATATAGACAGATTTTTTTCGATCTTCGACAAAAATCGAGGCCGGCTCTTCGGTAAATGTATGTCTAAAGCCCTTGTTTTTAAATTTAAAAATAAATATATATCTATCGGCAAAATATTCGATTTAGAAGAGATTAACCGCCGACTGGACACTGTTTTGGATAATCGGGATAAAAGAATCTTTGTTTTTAATTTTTTTACTTTTTTAGTTTTCAATCAATTTTTACTTAATTTTTTTCGCAATAAATATTTTCGAGCGGTTGTTTGGAAATTTTTTGTTAATTTGCGCTATTTATTTAATAAAAAGTTCTTGATGATCAGTCCTTTTCGCTTTATCACCGTTGGTATTTTTCCCAACGCCAAAAATATTGATCT
Source organism: uncultured bacterium (assembly GCA_937952315.1). Lineage (GTDB taxonomy): Bacteria > Patescibacteriota > Minisyncoccia > CAIUEV01 > CAIUEV01 > CAIUEV01. The sequence goes on along the minus strand of CALFZX010000064.1, from coordinate 6,019 downwards.
GGATTTTATCGAACCTTGCAATTCCTACGCTTACGGCTGTGACGATTACGCCTTTCGTCCCGCCTGTCTCCATTATATTAATTTAGACAGAAAGCAAAACTCAAAATAATTCTTATCGGAAGCAAAAAAAACACTCGACGGTTAAACCGCCGAGTTAAAAATACCGATTTGCTTGATAATAATAAGACACTAATAGATATACCCTTTGATTACCCCTGATTTCGCCGATATTGTTCGCTTACTCACCACGCCGAACCCTCGATAATTCATTTCGGAAATTGTTACGCTATTACCGCTGACCTTCTCTACAATGCCAACATGACCGTAAGAGCTTTCGTTGGTTACGATAATCGCACCCGCCTTCGGGGTTTTTCCGATGTTAGCACCGTAAGCTTTCGCATGGTAAAGCCAAGTACCGGCATTTCCACCCCACGGAACATGCCTTCGAGAGGCGACATACCAAGTACACCAACCCCAAGGGAATCGATGAGATCCGCTGGCATAATATTGTTTATTAAATTTTCTCGAAGTGTCCGATCCTCCCACTGCCGTTCCCGCTCCGGAAGTCGTATCTTGACCGGTGCCGGCAATTCTTCTCGGCTCGTCTATTTGGCCGTCGGGTATAATTATTTCCTCACCCTCCTTGAGAGCTCCGTTAGCCGGCAAATCATTAAAGGCAATGATCTCCTCTTCTTTGGCTTTATATTTTTTCGCCAAATCGGCCACTTTATCACCCGATTTAACTTTATATTTCACACCAGAAACGGGCAAAATAAATAATTGATCACCCGGCTTGATAAAGTCAGAATCTTCCAAACCGTTAGCCCATTTGATCGTATTGGAGTTAATTCCATAGTTTTGAGCGATTGATCCCAGCGTGTCTCCTTCTTTGACCATATAGACAAAAACATCCTGCGAAGACTGATTAAATTCTTCCACTGAAGGGTTGGAGATTCCTACCACTGCTTGATTCAAAACCGTAGCTTTTTCTCCCTCTTTTTTCAATCTGGCCAGCTCTTCTTCCGAAACGACCTCAGACGCGTCAGCAATGGGAGCCATAGCTAAAGAATGAAAAACTTTAGGTGCCGTGCCTCTCAATTCCGCTCGGATGATTGAATCTTCTTCATTTTTACTGTTATCCCAGAAATAAAAATCATTGCGACTCGCTAAATTAGAAAAAGCCACAAAAGAAGCGGATATTATTACCACCAAACGAGTAATTTGAATTTTTCCCCACTCAGCCTTTCGATAAAGGAAAGGTTTTAGATAGTTGATTATTCTTTTTTGCAACCGGTCAGCCCCCGCAATAATATTTTTTAGAAAAGCAATCAAACGGTAGTAATAAAATTTTTTTTGGTTACTAATAGATCAATTTTAAATCTTAGTTCCAAGCTAAACTTTTAATCCATTTTTTTAAAAAAGCAAAAAGTCTAACTCAATTATCCATCGATCGCCCGCTTTTGGCTTTTTGGCTTTCCCAGCCTCTTGCTTTTCCCGATAATCGAAATGGTTTTTACCTCACTGTTCGGGATAATATGAACCGATTCGTCCTCCAAAGAAGTCAAAATCGTTTTTCTCAAAGTCATCCTTTTGACTCTGCCCGTCAAGCCGGCCAATTTAACTTCGTCCCCTTCATTATAGGAACCCTCCAAAAAAATAAAAACTCCGCTGATAAGATCTTTCATCACATTTTGAGAACCTAAGCCAAAAGCCAAACCGACAATGCCGGCACCGGTCAAAATGGGTGCAATGTTAAAGCCCCACTCGGCAATCAGAGAGACCGACACAATGCCGAGAATCACAAATCCGCCGATTCTTTCAAGCAACAATATCCAAACTTGAATTTGTTTTTCTCTGCGACCGGTCGCTCGACTGTTCGCTACCGCCTTCCTCAAAAAAGACCCGAGCCAATTGTGCGCCATTCTGACATAAACCAAATGACCGATTAAACCGACTAAAACTATGATCAAAGATTTCATAAATTCGGGCTTAGCGATTAAAACGGCTATTTCGTTTGATAAATTTTCCAACATGAATAGTTTGAATAAAAATTATTCTGCACTAAACTTTACTGGTATTGATTTTAGCCTCTAAAAAACTAAAAAGCAACAATGATTCTATCCACTCATTTTGTCTTTGGCATGGCGGTTGCCAGCCAGACTGATTCTCGGCTCTTAATGCCAGCCCTTTCGTTGGCTTCACATTTCTTGCTCGATCGCATTCCTCATTGGGAGTATCTTGACAACGCCAAGCAAATCAAGAATAATTTTCACTTGGTTTTTCTCGATTTATTAAGTCCGACGATCGTCTCCTGTCTGTTTTTTTACTGGGGTTGGATTAATTTTGAAACTCTTTTTTGGCTTAATCTGGGGGGATTTTTCGCTATTTTACCCGATGGCATTGTTTTTTTGAGATATATTACCAAATCAAAAAATATTTGGTTGAAAAAATTTTTCAATTTTCACCGAAAGAATCATACGCTTGTCGATTTGAACAAATATTGGGGAATAATCACTCAAGTATTCATTATTTTTCTCAGTGTCGGTCTGATTTTTATTGCCAAAAACATAGGAATGGGTTAAAAATCAGTTGAAATCAGAATAATTATTTTTTTATGAAAGATTTTTTGCTGAATAAATTTTTACTTCCGCTCCTGGCTTTAGTAGCTCGTCGCATTTTAAAAAAAAATCGACCGTTAATCATAGGAGTAACAGGTAGCGTTGGCAAATCAAGCACCAAAGAGGCAATTTATACCGTGTTAAAAGCTAAATTTCGAGTCAGACGCAGCCTTGGAAATCTCAATAACGAGATCGGCCTTCCGTTAACCATTATTTCCGACTTGGAGCCGAAAAAAAACCCGATAAGCTGGTTAAAGGTTATTAAATCAGGTTTTTTGGGTTTTTTCCGTTCTCAAAAAAATTATCCGGAAATTTTAATTTTAGAGATGGCCGTCGATCGGCCAAAAGATATGGATTATCTTATTTCTATCGCTTCACCCGAGATTGCCGTCGTCACCGGCATCGGCATTTCTCACCTGGAATTTTTTAGAAAAACCAAAAATATTCTCAAGGAAAAAATAAAAATCGCTAAAAACTTAGGGAAAAACGGTCTTTTGGTTTTAAATTACGACGATCCGCTTCTGCGTCCGTTAAAAAAAAATTCAGGCAAGCCTACCGTCGCCTACGGTTTTCGTAAGGGAGCGGATGTTCTAGCCAAGGATTTGAAAATCGGCTACAACAAAGAGCTGGGTGAGGGTATCAGCTTAGCCAAGGGTAGTTCCTTTCAAATCAGCTATCAAACCGTAATTATGCCAATCAGACTACCCCATATAATCAGTAAGGCTCAGATTTATTCGGCTTTGGCCGGGATCGTGGTCGGCATGCATTTGGGAATGAATCTGGTTGAAATCGCCGCTACTTTGAAAAATTTTAGACCGTTGCCCGGTAGAATGAACTTTCTCAGAGGAAAAAACGGTAATTTGATTATAGACGACACCTACAACGCCGCCCCCGCCTCCGTTCGTTCAGCGTTGGAAGTGCTTGCTCTCATTAAGTCCCGTAAAAAAATCGTTATTTTGGGAGATATGCTCGAGCTCGGCTCCATCTCCCAAAAAGAGCACAGCGCTTTGGCGGAAAATCTCGCTTCGGTAGCTGACAAGATCATATTGGTCGGAAAAAGAACTCTTGATACTCACAAAAAATTAATCGCTTTGGGCTTTACCCGAGATAAGATTTTACATTTTCGACTCTCCACCGATGCAAGTAAAAAAATAGGATCATTGGTCGGAAAGGGTAGCGTTATTCTTATCAAAGGATCTCAAGGCCTAAGAATGGAAAAAATAGCCGAGAAGTTGGTGAATGAAAAAGAGTTAAAAAAACTGCCCAGACAGGATAAATCTTGGAAGAATAAAACCGTCAGAGAAGTCTAAACTTTTTATTTTATTCAAAAATGTTTGAAAAAGAATACCTTGAATTAAAACAGGAACATAAAGAATTGCAAAAACAATTTGAAGACCCGGCCGTTTCGACGGACAGTGAAAAAATGAAAAATTTGTCTAAAAGATACAACGAATTAAATGAACTAATCGAAGAGATTGAGTCGGGAAGGAAGGCCGAACAGGAGCTTCAAGAAAATAAAAAAGATTTGGAAGAAGAAAAAGATGAGAGCTTTCGAGAATTGCTGGCGGAAGAAATCATTTCTTTGGAACAAAAAATTGCCGGCATTGAGACAAAAGTCAAAGAGATTCTTTATCCTAGCGATCCTCTCAATAGCAAGAATGTCATTCTTGAAATTCGCGCCGGCGCCGGTGGGGATGAGGCATCTTTGTTCGCCGGTGACTTGTTCCGGATGTACTCGCTTTACGCTCAAAAAGTTAACTGGGAATTGGAAATTATCGATCATCATCAAAGCGATCTGGGTGGTTTCAAAGAACTGATCATTTTTTTGAAGGGTAGGGGAGTGTACGGAAAATTAAAGTATGAATCGGGAGTGCATCGCGTTCAACGCATTCCCTCAACGGAAAAAAACGGTCGCGTCCACACTTCGACCGTCACTGTGGCCGTTCTACCGGAGGCGGAGGAATCGGAAATTCAAATTCGACCGGAAGATATTCGAATCGATGTTTTCCGATCGTCCGGACCGGGCGGTCAAAGCGTTAACACGACCGATTCGGCAGTTAGATTAACTCATTTGCCAACCGGGCTGGTCGTTTCCTGCCAAGATCAAAAGTCTCAACATAAGAATAAGGAAAAGGCTTTAAAAGTCCTCAGTTCGAGATTGCTTGCCTTCGAGGAGGAAAAAAGACGGAAGGAAATCGGCGATATGCGCTCCTCCCAAGTGGGAACCGGCGATCGTTCCGAAAAAATCCGCACTTATAACTTTCCTCAAAACCGACTAACCGATCATCGCATCAAGAAAAATTGGTACAATTTGGAAAAAATCATGGAAGGTGAAATCGAAGAAATTTTGGAAAGCTTCTAAAAAATTTGGTAAGAAAATATTTAGTTATTAAAATTTAGAAACAATTTAAAAAATTAAAACAAAAAAATAATGGAGAAATTAAGCAGCGATTTAAAAAAAATGCAGAGTAGCCGAAATAATTGGATCACAATAGCTTCGGCTACAATTGTGCTCTCTCTTATTCTAACCTCGACAATCATCTCTATTTACTTGTTAAAAGACAGGGGGAACGATAAAGGAGACAACCCGGCTGATAATATTTCTGAGGCATTTAACCAAAACCAGCCGATGCCTTCTTACCAACAAACTCCGATTACTACCAATCCGGAGCCTAAAAATGATCCGCCAGAATATAACGATAATCAAGAAACGGAAGAAACACCTTTGGCTGATCCGGAAAATATCGCTATTCCGGCTAACGAAGAGAACATAAATGAAGCCTATCCGATTCCCCCGGGAGCAGACGGACCGCCGACCGACGGATCGAGTCCTCTCCAACCTTAAAAAATTATTAACAACTATTTTCTAAAAGGAAGCTGGACAAACAGATCCTGTTTCTGTGTCTCTATACAGTTTTCCCGCGTAATAAAACTCATTAAAAAATTCTCCCCACACTCCACCCGGCTCCTTATCAAGCCATTTCGCCTCGACGACATAACGACTGGATCCCCAATTAACAAAGACACATCGAGCAAAAGTTCCTTTTACATAGCCCGTATCACAGGTGCCGTAAGTTGCGTAACGACCATAGGCTCGGGTATATTTTTCTCCGTTTATGTATTTAGCGGCAAAGTAAACACTCGGATAGCCAGAATTTCCGTAGCACTGGAAATAAGTTGTAGGGGGTTGCTCAATCCGACCGTCCGGATACTGAATAAAACTTCCATTGTTAACAGGATAAGCATAGCACTGAGAGCTACAGGAGGCTTCAGCATCTTTAGGTATACAAATATAAGAACCGTGTTGATTTTCCTTTTTCCAAACACTGAAATATCCGGCCGGACACCAACCAGCTCGACATTCACCACCAACGCACAGACTTCCCTCAACCGAAAGGTTT
>CALFZX010000063.1 GCA_937952315.1 uncultured bacterium | reverse complement strand
AACAACTTGCATGGGATTTTTTTATTCTTAACTTTTTAATTTTTAGGCGAAAAAATTAAAAAGTCAAAAAATCATGCTATCATAATTTTGTTGTTTTTCTGAAAAAATGAAAAAACTTAATCACTAAATCTCTCAAATGTTTCTCATCGATTTTATTCTGCACATTGACACTCATCTCGGAGAAATCATCTCTCAATTCGGTGCGCTCACCTACGCTATTCTTTTTTCCATTGTTTTCGCCGAAACGGGATTCGTTTTTACTCCGTTTTTACCGGGCGACTCCTTGCTTTTTGCCAGTGGAATGTTCTCCGCCACTAAGGCTCTGAATATTGTTTATGTTATCATTGTTCTCTGGCTGGCCGCCTTCGGGGGAGACAACACCAACTACTGGATCGGCTATTTTTTTGGCAAAAAAATCGTGAAAAATAAATATATCCCCATCAATCAAGAGCATATCGACAAGACGGAAGAGTTTTACGCCAAACATGGAGGCAAAACTATTTTTTTGGCTCGTTTTATGCCGATTTTTCGCACCTTTGCGCCTTTTGTGGCGGGAGTGGGAAAGATGCAATATCGAAAATTCGTTGTCTATAGTTTTCTCGGCGCCACTTCTTGGATTGGCGGACTAACTCTGGCCGGCTATTTTTTTGGCAATATTCCTCTAGTGAAAGATAACTTTTCTATCGTAATTATGATTATTATTTTCCTTTCCGTTTCTCCCGGCTTAGTTGAATTAGCCAAGGGAAAAATAAAAAAGAGACGCCAATCGTAGGCATCTCTTTTTTTAGTATTTTTTCGAAAGAAATTTTATTTTCCCGCCAACACCTTTTCGTAGACTTTGACATAATCCAGCGTCATCTTCTCCGAAGAAAAATTGGCCTTCACATGCTCGTGGCAATCAATTCTCTTAATTTCGTTGATTTTTCCCACTCTTTCAACCGCCTCATCAATATTATCACAGATGAAACCGGTGTTTTTATCGATAACCAGTTCCGGCACTGATCCTCGGCGCATTGCGATAACCGGTGCTCCGCAAACCATCGCCTCCACAAAGAAAAGACCGAAAGGTTCCTCCCACTGAATCGGAGCAATCAAACCTTTAGAATTTTTCAACAAATTGACCTTTTCATAGTGGCCCACTTCACCGATAAATTTTATTTGTTTTTCATCAATCAACGGCTCCACTTCTTTCTTGAAATATTCAGCGTCCACCGCATCAACTTTCGCCGCCATAATCAAATTCACTCCCGCTCGTTTGGCAATTTCTATCGCCTGCACCGGTCCTTTCTCCGGAGACATTCTCGCCAAAAAAGCAAAATAGTCTTTTGGATTTTCCTCAAACTCAAATTTTTCAACCTCGATACCATTATAAACATTGCCGACAAAATTCAATTCCGGTAGTGGCTTTCTCTGATTGAGACTGATGCTAATATAGCGCGAGTTTTGATATTTTTTATAAACTTCCTGCTGATAGGGAACATCTAATGGTCCGTGCAGAGTTGTCACCACCGGACAGGGCAGAGCGCCTTCAAAGGAAAGCAAGCGCCAGCCGATGTGATTATGGATAATATCAAAATTTTCCTTCGCCAAAAAACTGACCACTTCACCCACCCCCATGAATTTATAGGAATCGCGCATTTTCATATCTTTCATCTCCTCCATACTGCGCAACGAGCGCTTAAAGATGGGATGCAACTTGGCGCTGGTCTCCGAATCACCGGAAGCTAAAAGTGTCACATCGTGACCCAATTTAACCAAATTCTCAATCAAATTATAGGCGACCAATTCTGTCCCCCCGTATTTGATGGGCGGAACTCTTTCTTCGAAAGGAACGGCTATGGCTATTTTCATTTCCTTTTTATTTAATAATTATTTGACTATTTTAGAAAAAAATATTTCATATTTTTCGGCAATTTTCTCCCAAGAAAAGTTTTCCTCTATTCTTCGCAAGCAATCGTCGGAAAAAAAATCTTTGTCTTTTGATATTACCTTATTTATTTTCGAAGACAAATCACGATAATTTCTCACTTTTGCCAAAAACCCGGTCTTACCGTTTTTAACAGTGTATTGCAGACCTCCGATTCTTGAGGCCACCACCGGCGTCCCGCAGGCCATCGCTTCAATCGGCACAATCCCAAAAGGCTCATAATAGGAAGGGACCACACAGACATCGGCTAAATTATAAAAAGCGTTAAGCTCCTTCTGCTTGTGCGGTCCGAGAAAACAAACTTTCGATCCGAGTTTAAGCTCTTTTACAATATTTTTCAAGCGATTAATTTCATTTTTATCCAATTCTTGAGCCGCTTTGGTTCTTCCTCCGCCGACAATAAGCAATCGCGATTTTGGAAATTTCTTTATCGTTTGTTTGAAAGCGTAAATCAATGTTCCAATCCCTTTTCTCCATTCTATTCTTCCGACATAAAGAACAATTTTTCGCCCCATGACCAGTGTTTTTATTTTTTTACCCAATCTTAATTTTTTTCGGCGATAGAAGATTTCCTTATCGATTCCGATTGAGATAAATTTAATTTTTTTAGCCGGAATATTGAAAGTTTTTTGAACAATTTTTTTCTCAACCGGACTGGTTGAAACTACAAAATCGCAATTTTTTGCGATCTTTTTTTCCAACTGATTTCTTTTTCGAAAAAAAATATAATCTTTTTTCTGCAATTTTAAATTTTTTAAAGCTTCAAAACGGACCTTTCCGATAGAATGAAAAACAAAGAGCATTGGAATCTTCAATTTCTTTTTTAAGCTCAAACCGATGACTCCGGAGAACCAGTAATTACAGTGCATCACATCATAGACAACGCCGTCATTCTTCATTCGTCTCACAATATTTTTTCCGAATTCTTTAACATGATTGAGGAAAAAATCGCGTGGCATATATTTTTTCGGTCCGGCCTTAACGCGAATAACTCTAAAAAATTTATTCACCTGAATCACTTCTTTTTTATTTTTTTTATCCCAGCGAGTAAAAACATCCACAAAAATCCCTTTTCGACTCAAGAATTTCGACAGATAGTAGACATAAATATTCTGGCCACCCGCTTCCTTCGATCCGACCTGCGCCAGAGGATCGGCGTGATCGGAAATTAGCATTATTCTCATCGAAAAAATTAAAAATGAGATATCTCTTTTAGTATAGAGGGAGAAAAAAAAATTGGAAAGCCTACTCTTTTTCAATCGGTATTTTGATCACAAAAGAAGTTCCTTGTCCCTCAACACTGCGAAAGCTAACCGAACCGTGATGCGCTTTAACTATGTTATTGACAATATAGAGACCGAGCCCCGAACCCTCCGTCTCAACTTTGAAAGCATTGTCCGCTCTAAAAAACTTGGAAAAGATTTTCTTCTGATCTTTTTCCGGAATGCCGATCCCCTGATCCGCCACCTGAAGCTCTAAAAATTCTTTATCTCCTTCGTTGATTTGGGTGAGAAGAATATCTATTTGCCCGCCTTTTTTCGAATATTTAATCGCATTATCAAGAAGATTTTGAACGGCCAAAGCCAGTTTGTCCTTATCACCTAATATTTTCGAAATCGCCGGACTAATTTTTTTGAAAACAACCTTGATTTTATTTTTTTCCGTTGTCACCGATAAACCGGAGATTACTTCTTTTACCACTTTTTCAATTTCCACCGGTGCTATATTTTTCAACAAATAACCTTCCTCTATTTGAGAAACATTGAGCAGATCATTAACCAATTTGATCATTCTCTCGTTGGCTTCATAGGTTTTGTTCAAACAATTTTCCACTTCGCTATCCATCGTTCCCAACTCTTTTCTCAACATCATATCCAATGACCATTTAATTCCGGAAAGGGGGGTTCTCAATTGATGCGCCGCGATAAAAATAAATTTGGATTTCAGCGCATCGATTGTCTTTTCGCGAGTCAAATCATAAAAAACTTTCATATGACCGAACTTACGACCCCTAGTGTCAATTACGGGGGAAGTGAAAACCTTAAAAACCAAATTTCTGTCCGGATCTTTTTCGTTTTCAACAACGAGTTCTTCGATCACCGGGAAACCTTCTTTTCCATACTTTAAAACTTTTGAAAAATATTTCACACGAAAAGTGTTTTTAAAATCGCACAAGCAAAGACGATTTTTTAGACATTCAGGATGAATTTTTCCGCCGATCATCCTTCCCAAATCAGATTTTTCCAATCCGAAAATTCGGCTCGCCGCCGGATTGAATAAGGTTATCTTACGATCATCAATAACAATTACCGGATCAATAAAATTCGATACCATCGCCGATATTTTGTCTTTCGATTCTTCTATCTCATTTCTGGATTTCTGAAGATTGGTTGTCATCAAATTTATCGTATTGGCCAGATAACCGATTTCATCCTTTTCTTTGACTTCCAGTCGGTAGTCCAAATTTCCTCCCCCAATAATTTCCGCTCCTTCGGTAATTTTATGCAAAGGACGAAGAATAAAAAATAAAATAGTGTAGTATGAAACAATTACATCGCCCGCTAATAAAGCCAGGGCGAAAATTAAAGATTTGATTATTTCCTGTCTCAAAAACTGTTGATACTTTTCCTGAGAAAGCAGGAGTTTGACTGAACCTAAAACAATCTCTTGATTGCCAGCCCTAGCAAGAATAGGACTATTATACTCATAAAAAGAAACGGGCTCCGATTCATTTAACATTCTGGGCGAAATATATTCAGCAACCGTTTTATCGTTATGATGAACTTCAATTTTTAAAATTTGAGTATCAGCTTCTCCGATAAGTGTCACCTCGTTATGCAAAGAGGGATAATTCATGGAGAGCAAATTTTCTATGCTGGAATTACCGACGGAAAAAGAAAGTGATTTTCCGTAGGAATTAATTTGATCAAGAATAATCGCGCCCGTTTGATCGATAGAAAAGTATGTTGAAATAGATAGAAAAAGGACTACTACCGCAACTACGCTAATAAAAAGTTTATATCTCAAGCTGTAACCTTTTTTTCTTTCCCACATCTGAATTTGCCTTAGGGCTTAGGTTGAGGAACATTTGGGACAACTTCGGCGGAATTTGTATTTTCATTAGCATTGGTTGGCTCCTCTGTCGTTTTTTTGGCTTGTTCCGCCTCTTTTTTCTCCTCCGCTCCCCAGGCTTCCAAATCGTAAAATATCGGTCCGTGAGCTTGATCGATAGCTTCTTTAATGTCGGCATAGTCTTCCCATTTTATCTCTACCCACTTTTCATAGCCGGGATCAACCTTCTGAATACCGGCTAGATCAGTCTCGTGCATAGAGAGCAGGGCCATTTTTACTTTAGCCAACTCTTCTTCGGTTACTTTTTCAGTGTTCACGGTGAACGGAAATTCTGGCACCGGATCGTGCTTCCAAATAGAACGCAATGCTTCTTTCTCTTTGTTATATTTTTTGAAAGTTGCCTCGTTAATAAAACATCCGTCGACAGTCCCGGCAATAACCGCTTCGGCCGCCTTATCGTGGGAACCGAGATATTGCATTCCCCCATCAAAATAAGTGGTTTTATCTATCCCTTTCGCCTTCAACATAGCCGTCGGCATTAAATTGCCGGAAACGGAAGAAATGCTTGTTCCGGAAACTTTTTTTCCTTTTAAGTCTTCCAGCGTTTGATAAGGCGAATCGGCTTTAACCGCCAAATCTCCCGTATAGGTAGGGGATCCCTTGAGCTGAGCACAGGCAAAGGGGACAACCGGGCCGTTCGCTTCCGCTTGAACAGCGGTCGCTGAAGCCAAATAAGCAAAACTGATATTGCCCTTTGTAATATCATTAACGATATCGTTATAACCTCCGACATCCCCTCCGGTTTGGTAGAGTTTTAGTTCTATATTCAAACCTGTTTTTTGTTTGAGATATTCAACGGTCGGCGTAAATTGTTCCAACATCGTAGTTGGATTTTTTAAAGGAAGAATACCTAAATAATGAATATCCGTATCGGCAACGGGAGCCGCGGGTAAATTGGCATTGTCAGCTTTCGGCTGAACCGATTGTGAAGCCCCCGGCTGAAGATAGAACCAAGCGCCTGCACCGCCAATCAAGGAAATAAGAATACCGGTGAGCAAGCCCCACAGAAAACTTCCTCCCGAACCTTTTTTTTCAGCCTCTCTTTTTTCCGATTCAAGCGTTTTGACCTCATTGGTTGGAGGATTCATATTCAAATTTTGATTTCCCAAACCAAGAGAATTATTATTCGATTCATTATTATTACCAGTTTTTACATTGAGATCGAAAATCGGCTGACCTTGATTTTGATCATTCGAAACGGAATGATTCTCCTGGGGAGTTACTCCTCCCGAAAAGAAATTTTCCGCCGAGCCGGAAACCTTGCCAAAGCCGAGTTCCTCCGACGAATTTTTTTCCTGATTTAGATTGTCTTTTTTTTCTTCCTCCATTTTTTATTTTTAGTTTTTTAATTTTTTATTTAGTTTTTTAATTTTAATTGTTTTTTTTAATTTTGCTAAATTACAAAATTTTTTTTCTAAAAAATTTTCTTAGTATATAATTTACACTAGTGTTTAAATCAAAAAATTGAAAAAAAAATCATCAAAAAAACAAGATTTTCTCGGAGGATTGAGCCGTCGGGAGATTGTCACTCAAAGAAAAAAATTTGGGATTAACGCTCTTCCTCAAGAAAAACCCTATTCAAAAATTAGGCTTTTTTTCAGTCAATTCAACAGCTCTCTTATATATATTCTATTAACGGCAGTCGTGATCTCTCTTTTTTTAGGTCATTTTTCCGATGCCATTTTTGTCGTGGTCGTTCTCCTTATTAACACCTTGGTTAATTTTTATCAGGAAGTTAAAGCTGAATCGGCGATTCGAAAGCTTCGTCAAATGGTGACTATCAAAGTCCGAGTCAAGAGAGAAGGCAGAGAAATAGAAGTGGACAGCTCCGAACTGGTCCCGGGTGATTTGGTTTTTTTGAGAGCCGGCGATAAGGTGCCGGCCGACGGAAGAGTCTTGGAAGCTCACGATTTAGCGGTGAACGAAGCCAGTCTCACCGGTGAGTCAACCGCCGTCAAGAAATATTCTGTTGACTCAGAATCGGCAAAAGTTGAAGAAAAAGTCTCTTCTGTTTTTATGGGCACCTTGGTTGAGGAGGGAAGGGGAGTATTCGAAGTTTTAAAAACGGGAAAAAACACCGAGTTGGGAAATATCGTTTCCATGCTTAAAGAAACTCCCAACCAAAAGACTCCTTTGCAGAAGAAAATCGCTTACCTTTCAAAAATTATCGGGCTAATGGTTCTTGCTGTTATTGCTATTATTGTCGCTATCGGCTATTTAAACGGGAGTCCTTTTGTTGAAATATTTTTAGCGTCTCTCGCTTTAACCGTCTCCGCTATTCCCGAAGGTCTACTGCCCGGCATTACTATTGTTCTGGTTCTCAGCATGCGCAGAATTTTGAAAAATAAAGGTTTAGTTCGTCGTCTTTCTTCAACGGAAACTTTGGGTAGCGTAACGGTTATTTGCACAGACAAGACTGGCACTCTCACCAAAGGAGAGATGCGTGTCAGCCATATTTTTACCGGCACTAAAGAATTAACTCATGAAAAGCTCGACGGACTCGTGGAGAACAACTCGGCCAAGACAATGGGTTCTCATATTTCGACACTAAAAATCGCCACAATCGTCAATGAAGCTTTTGTGGAGAATCCGGAAGCGGAGATGGAAGAGCTCGTTGTCAAAGGAAATTTTACCGAAAAAGCTCTTCTGCTGGCCGGTATGCAGGCCGGATTCAAAAAATCGGATTTGGAAAAAAAACATCCGATTATCGATCGTCTTCCTTTTAGTTCAGAATTAAAATTGGGAGCTGTGCTGGTAAAAAATAACAGCCAATCAAATTCACTTTTTGTTCTTGGTTCGCCGGAAGCTTTGATCGAACGATCCAAATTTCTTGACATTGACGGGAAAAATAAAATTATCGATCGTCGAGAAAAAAATAAAATCAATAAAAAATTGGATTTTTGGTCAAGCAAAGGATTGCGCATCGTCGCCTGCGCACAGAAAAATAACATTAAACAAAAAACAAAAAAAATTCTTGATTTAGTCGAAGATCTTTCTCTCGTCGGCTTTATCGCTCTGCGCGATCCGCTCCGACCGGATGTAAAGGAAACCATTGCAACTACCAAAAAGGCTGGCATTCGCACCGTCATCATCACGGGCGACCACAAGCTGACGGCCAAAACAATCGCCGAAGAAATCGGACTCTCAATCAAATCAAAAAATATTTTAGAGGGATTTGAATTAGACAAAATAAGCGACTCGATTTTAAGAAAAAAAGCTAAGCAAATAAATTTATACGCCCGAGTTTCTCCTCGTCATAAGATTAGAATCGTCAAAGCACTTCAAGCAAATGGAGAAATTGTCGCCATGCTCGGTGACGGCGTTAATGACGCCCCGGCCATCAAAGCGTCCGATATCGGAGTGGCTGTCGGGTCGGGCACGGATGTCGCCAAAGAAGTCGCCGATCTGGTTTTGCTGGATGATAATTTTACCACCGTTGTCAAAGCAGTGGAGCAGGGAAGACTGGCTTTTGAAAATATTCGAAAAATATTTATTTATCTTATTGCCGATGATTTTTCAGAGTTGTTTCTTTTTATTGCTTCAATCAGCCTCGGATTGCCATTGCCGCTTCTGCCGGCTCAAATTCTTTGGATCAATTTAGTGGAGGACGGATTTCCCAACACCGCTCTCACCACCGAGAAAGAAACAACGGGAATTATGAATCAAAAGCCGAGGGATCCAAATGAACCGATTTTAAACAGACCGATGAAGCTGTGGATGATCGCTATTTTCTTCATCAGTGGCTTCACCGCTTTTTTCTCCTTTTTATTTATTTACAAATTAACGAACGATCTGGAAAAAGCACGCACTATGACTTTTGCTCTGCTGTGTCTAGACTCTCTTGTTTTCGCTTTTAGTGTCCGCTCTCTCAAGCAATCCCTTTTCCGTAAAGATATTTTTTCCAATCGCTATCTTGTCGCCGGCGTTTCCGTTTCAGCAATACTTCTCTTAGCATCAATCTATTTTGCTCCTTTCAACAAGCTTCTTTCGACCGTGCCGTTAAGTTTGACTGAGTGGTTATTTATCGTCGCCGTCAGTTTCGCCGAAATCGTCCTGCTCGAATTTTTCAAACAAAAATCTTTCCGCTAAGAAAAATAGCTTTGGCTTTTTTCTCTCAAGCACTACTGCAGCGCCGGCGGATAATCCTGCACCGATATTTCGCGACACTCCACCGATTCTCCATAAAAAAAGGAGAAGCCCACAGCCTCTCCTTTAAATAAGAAAAATCTATTCTTTTTATAAATTACAAGTTCGACGGCCGACGCTTAGAGATAAATTCATAGACGAAAAGTCCCAGAATTCCTCCGATTAAAACTCCTCCGATAGCGTTACCAAAAAGATAACCCAAACTCGCACCAATAAAGGCGCTAAAGATACAAAGAAACCTTCTGTCCGAACAGATTGTTCCAATGAAGGAAATTGTATTTTCTAGAAAAACGGGTACCCTCTTTTTCAGAAAGTTAAAACCCGCAGGCACTTTTCTAGCAATACGATAAATCAATTTAATAATGCTCCCAATCAAAACCGATATAGATTTAGGGTACCAGTAAAGAAGAAAAAAGATGGGATTGGCTTTGAGGAGAAAATCTTTTGCTTGCCTGACATTTTCTACTGGGAGTAGTATCGAATTACCTATTGATACTTTCTCGCCCCGATCTTTTTTTTCAAGAATTTTGTACTGCGTATAGAAAACAGAGAATAAACCGCTTATTGAGGTTGGGATTGTAATAACACTAACAACAAAATTAATTCCTCCCTGTTTTTCACCAGTAAATATCTCTTGAGGCAAAATTCTGTAGAGAAGTAAAAGAGGTACACCGCAAGCAATGATAAGATGAACCATGCTGAGAGAAAAATACATCAACTCCCAAAAAAATCTGTTTTTCTCCTGACCGTTATACTTTATTAAAGACAAGCTAGCAACTCTGGTTATCTTTTCGAAATTATAGAAAAAATAGCCGCTGGCTCCTCCCAACAAGAAACCAGACCACCAAAAACAAGTGTTCAGTTCCAAGATCACCAACGTGCCGAGGCATCCCCCAAAAACACAAACCAAAAAAGTTTTAAAGCTCTTAAACATTTTCTCCTCCCGTCGTTTTTTTAAAGAGCCGATATGCCAATTTCTAGCTTATTAATTCAAATCTGAACAGCTTTCATGCTGCAAAAACCTAAAAAAATTTCGCGACACTCCAATAAATAATCGCTATTTGCCCAATCTCCCAAATTTTTCAATTTTTTGCAGTTTTTTATTTTTTTGTTCCTCCGACAAAAATTTCAGACTGCCGATTATTGTTTTTTTCACGGGAGCGATCCCACAGAAATCAAAAACACCCGTTTTGATGATTTTCAAACCGGGAGCGCCGAACCAAAAACGATAAGCCAAAGCCGGTCCGTCCATCGTGGTAATCAAATGCGCCGATCTGCCGGTCAATAATTTTTTCTGTAAAAATTTTTCTTCCTGAAATTTAAAGCCAAAGCCGGGCAAAATTATTCGATCGAAAAATCCTTTTAGAATCGCCGGAAAGCTGGACCACCAAGTAGGGAAGACCAGCACCAAATGTTGCGCCCACAGAATATCCGCCTGCGCCTTTTTCAAATCCGACTCCAGCTCTTGAATCTCTCGATAGCCCTTGTGTAAAATCGGATCAAATTTGAGCTCTCCCAATTTAATGGTCCGTAATTCGTGGCCGGTCGCCTTGGCACCTCGTGCATAAGCGTCAAAAATCTGCCCGCCAAAACCCTGATCAAAAGTATGCCCCAAAATCAAAAGAATCTTTTTCATTTTTTATAATTTTTAAAGCTGAAATATTGTAAGCCTTTTTCTTCTGTTAATTATAATCTTATTTTACTCTAATCTTCCAATTCATGTTTTTATCAATATAAAAGTGAAAATAGTGTAAAAAATAGCACTTTTTTATGTTTTTAAGCTGAAAAATGTAAATTTATCCAAAAACACCTCGACACCAAGAAATGTGTCGATTAATTAGAAGCGAATGGCAAAAAGAAAAAAATATAGAAAAAATATTTAAGAAATTATTAGAATCTCCTCAACTATAAATTCCTTCGATTGGCCTGTGAGAAATTGGGAAATACAAAAATAAAGATATAAGATAAAATAAAAAAACAAGTTATAAATAAAAAATAAATGGAGAATCAAAACAACCAAACGATCACTGAACCGCCCATTGAGCCAGATAATAAAAACTCTCTTGCCGCCGAGAATAATTTTACAGCAAATCAAGATCTAAATCCCGAGTTAGAGGAGGAGGCGGATAAGCCTAAAAATTTGAAAGGACCCACTGTTCTTTTCAAAGAAAGTTTTGCTCTTTACAAACTAAGATTCAAAACGCTTTTTGGGATAATGCTTGTACCGTTTTCAATAAATATTTTATTCGTAACTATTCTTTATTTATTGGTTTCGAATAGCAAATCTGTTTTATTGATAACAACATTCAGCTTTATCAGCTCTATAACAACTCTTCTAATAAGTATTTTATCTCTCTTGGCTTTAGTTTTTCAATTGAAAGAAGACCTTGGAGTAAAAGATTCTTATAAATCAAGTTTTAAAATATTTTTTTCCTATTTGTGGACATCTCTTTTATCCTTTTTGATTTTTTTTGGATCATATACGGCTATCGGTTTAATTTTTTTATTATTGTTTTTTATTACCAGTTCAATAATTTCTTTTGAATATACCCCTATCGTTTTTATTATAAGCATAATCTTTGGAGTAATTGTTTGCTTTCCTTTTATTTTCATTACTTTTGCGAGAGTCATTGAAGAGATAAAGGGCATGGATTGCCTTTTGGCTTGCGAGTGGCTAGTGAGAAAAAAAACTATTTCTGTTCTGTATAGATTAGTAATATTAAGCATTTTTATATTTCCAATTTTAATAATTTTTTCTTTTATTCTTAAAAAAGCTTTTACCGATATCTATTTTTATAATTTATTTATTAATCCTATTGCGAGTAATTTTTTACAATTGATTCTTATGCCAATTTCAACAATATACTGGGGGCTTCTTTATGAAGATTTAAAAAAAACAAAAAATATTTATCTTTATTCCGAATCATCAAAAAAGACAAAAAAAATTTATATTACACTTGCTTGTCTGGGAGTTTTGTCTCCTTTAATTATTCTCGGGATCTTCACATATATTATTACTTCAAGTTAAAATCAGTGCCATCACATCCAGATTTTTCAGCCGGAAGAGTCCCCACAAACAACTTCAGACCGATTGCTGAAAGAAGTTCACTAGTGTTAACATAACTAAGTAAAAAATGGATAAAAGATGAGTTCGAAGCAATCTGAAAGAGACCTTTTTAAGAAGAAAAATGAGCTTATTTATATTCCAGATTTGAATCTAGAAAGAATTAATTTTTAAAGGTTTCCCTAGTTTATAAACTTTTTTGAACAAGATTACGAGCGGGAATAAATTTTTATCATTTAATACTATATAAAAAAAGAGATTAACAAAATTTGCTAATCTCTAATTGTGATTTTTAAGAAAAAATCTTAGATAAAAAATGGAAGATAATTTCAAGAGCCATCCTAGAAGTTTGATCGTTAATGTCTAGCATTGGATTAACTTCTACGATATCGAAGCCAACAACTTTAAATCTTTCAGTAATCTGGGACAATATTTCATACAATAGTTTTGGCTCCATTCCACCATTCATAGGCACCCCTGTTCCCGGTGCGAAGGCGGGATCAATAACGTCAATATCCAAGCTAACATAATAATTTCTATCAACATCTAAAAAGTCTAGAAAACGAGTCGAGTCACTATTGATTAAATCACAAAGCGGAAACAAGGAATAATTTTGCAAGTCGACACGTTTGCCCGTCATCCCCCTAAAGCCAAATTGATAAATGTGATCAACAAGATTCTCTTTCATAACTCTTGTGAAAACATTACCGTGATTATTTGGTATACCCGGAATAATATCTCCTAGGTCTGTATGAGCATCAATTTGTATGACACTCAAATTACTATATTGTTTCCTGAATGCACGAATGCAAGCATAGCTAGAAGAATGATCCCCTCCTACAATAATGGGGAAAGACTCTTTTTCTAGGATCTTACCAACTATTTCAGTAACTCTGTTGTAAAAACTGTCAAAACCCTCCCCTAGTTGAACAATAATATTACCGATATCAATCATGTCAATATCTCTAAGCACAATTTTATTAGATTCAAATGAAAACCAACCCTTTGATTTTCCAGTGAATAAATCGGCTTGATATTCAAACTGATTTGCTGATATCTTTCTTATTCTGTCTGGCCCAAAACGAGCCCCAGGAAATCCTGTAGTTCCGAGATCAAAAGGTATTCCTACAAAAACAACTTCTTTATCACCAATCAGATAGAGATCTCCTGAGGGAACATTAAAGAAAGTATTGTTTGTTCTTTGCACTAAAGCTTTTTCTGTCAAATTCATTATATCCACAAACAACTCTTCACTTTCCGGGTAGGGAACAAGAATATTGTCATCGATAAGCTGTTGCAAAAAAAATTCAATCTCTTTTTTCTCTTCTTCAGAAGAATCTATAAACGACAGTACTTCCTCTAAGGTTTTTTCTTCCTTAAAAAAACTAAGGAGATTTAGAACTTCATCTGTTATTTCTGTTCTCTCTCCTGTTCTGATATTTTGAATAAGATTGGTTTCCTTATTTAACCTTACTAGAAATCGAGATACTAAGTATTTCACGATTCCTCTCCTTCATTGATTTTATTACCACATAAAGAGCAATCTTTTCTTTTGGGAATTCTAACCATGCTCATAGATAAAGTATTGAAATCTAATTCTGCCTTGTGATTTATCATGATTGGCTTTGCATATCCACTTAATAACTTAATAGCTTCAAGAACATGAATATTGGCCGTGATGCTTGCAATACAAGAAAGGGTGCCTCCTTCTTCGGAACTCTTTGTCACCGCAACATATTCAAACCCATTAGCCATTTTTTCATAAATACCACTCTTTACATAACATTCCCAACAAGAAGTTTTGTAAGGGATAACTGTTTGACCTATAAAACTTAAGTGGCTATCATATCCGCCACAGAGAATATGGGGTACTGAGAATTTGAAACAAGCACGAGAAACATTCTCATTCGTAGTTGTTACATCTGGATAATCAGAGCAATTGATTACTAAATCAATACCCCTTATATCTCGATAGAGGTCTTCTGGGGAAAAAACCATTCTTTTAACCGTTTCTATCTTGAGATTACTATTAATTTCTTTGGCTTTCTTTTTTATCACATCAACCTTATACCTTCCCAAATCTTTTTCTGTAAAAAAACATTGACGTGCAAGATTAGAAAGCTGTACTATGTCTGAATCGATAACCGTGATTCTGCTTACACCGGAGCGCACAAGGCTATTAATTACCCAGGATCCAATGCCTCCTACGCCTATTATACAAACTTTTGCCTTCTCAATTCTATCCTGAAACTTTTCTTTCACCTTTTTTTTAATCTCAAAAGAGCTAAAAAAATTAATCTGTCTGATATATCTACCATGAAATCTTTCTTCCTCTGTTTTTTCTTCAATAATCTTCTCTGCTTTAAGAGATTTAACTAAGATAGAAAGTTCTGGCTTAGAAATGCCCGTCGCTTTAATAATTTCAGAAATAGTATGATAGCCATCAAAAAGCCCAATACATTTAAGTGTTATAAGGTTTACTTCAAATGAAACCGTCCTCCGACTGCTCTTAAAAAGGAATAATATGGTATAAAAATCTCCGCGTTCTTTCCTTTTAAAAAGAGAAACGCAACCCCTTAGGCAAAAAATTTTTTCAGTCATTTTCTCTCCTCTTTTAAAAAAACTGGAGTAGGTAATCCTATTCCAGCTTTTTGTTTTTTTGAGTACTATCAAGACCAAATTACGCACGGGGACGATGAATACCGCGAAGTCCAACTTGGTCAACTTTTACACCCAGCTTCTTGATATGAAGCTTTTTGGGATCGATTTTGATTTTCATATGACTCTTCCTCCTTTCGACAACAGTGAAGTTGCCTTGTTAAAGATCGACGGGAAAAACCGTTCCTGGAGCTCTTTTACTACGAATAAAAAATTCCGTCCATAGTAAATTATTGATTCTTCCTTAATAAAATATAATATCTAATCGTGTCTATAGGTTTGTTATTTTTCATTCTAGATTCTTTGCAAAAGCATTCTCTTCTAAATCCGTTATTCTCCAAAGCTTTTCGCATTCCCTTATTTCCTTTTTCGTATTCAGCGACAATTCTTCTTAGTCCAAAAGAGGAGAGGACACATTTTAATACCAAAGAAATAGCTTCTGTTGCTATTCCTCTCCCCCAATAATCTTTTTCTCCAATTATTATACCTAATTCACCAGTTCCATGAATTTTATTAATCTCTGTCACTGATACTGTTCCTATTAATTGATTATTTTCTTTCCAAAGAATACTCCAATAAATTCCACTTTTTTCCTTCCTGCATTCTTCCAAATATTTCAATTGATCATCAAGAGCCAATTCCTTATCTAGCCCAGGCATAAAAACTTGGACTTCGGAGTCAGTATCCCATTTCTGCCAGAAAACAGTATCGGCTTTTTTATATGGTCTAAGATATATTCTTTCACCCGTTATTTTACTTGAAAACATACAATTTAATTAGCAAAAATTAATCAAATACTTTGAGACTATTCTAGTGAATAAGAATAGACATGTCCATTTTGACATACAGGTGATTATCCAAAATGGATCAAAGAGGAATTCAAAGCAATATGGCCAAAAAAGGCCCACCAAAGCCTTTTTATATCGTATTTTCATCAGCTGGGGCTAGTCAAGGAAGTTAGCCTGCCCACCTTTGACGGGAACTGTTTTTAAGAAGAAAAATGAGCTTATTTATATTCCAAACTTAGCTCCGGAAGGGAATAGCTAGAAAATGTTTAGTCTAATCCTTATGCGATTATTTTTTTAGTTTAAGAAGGACATAAAACATTTTTTATTTTACTCCGATTTTCCATACCCCCTTTTCCAAGAAAGCTTCGATAGTTTGTCGGTTCGCCTTATTTATCATATCGGAATGAGAAAGTTTCTTTTTTTTCGCATATTCAGACAAGGTAACTATTTTTTTACCCTCCAAATAAGCTAATCTTTTGTAATAACTATTAGTTAAAGCCTTTCCCACAATTTCTTCCATAACAATTGTTTCACCTTTGTGATCAAATTCTCTGAAGGCTTCATAATATTTATTTCTATCGATAAACTTTATATTTATCGGAACAAATCCTTCGCGAATCAATAAATAATTGTTGATCACTCGACCGATCCTACCGTTACCGTCACAGAACGGATGAGTATGCTCAAAGGTTAAGTGCAACCTCGCTATGCGCTTAATAATATTTTCGTGATTATTCGCATTATACTCAACCAACATTTTTTCCAAACGAGACACAACCTCTTTTGGATTAGGTGCTATATGGCTACCGACCCGGACAAATTCATTTTTATTCCTAAATCTTCCGGCAATCTCATCACGAATATTAGAAATCAACATCTTATGAAGAAACAGAATCATGTCCAATGTCAACTCCTTATCCTTGGCTTTTTTATTAATGTAAGAAACGACTCGTGCTAAGTTTTTAGCTTCAAAAATTTCTCGCTCACTAATAAAGCGGTCCAGGTCGATTTTCAAAAGTATTTTTTCCGTTTCTTCAAGCGAAAGGGTGCTGTTTTCAATAGCGTTTGAGTTGTAAACCTGCTCAGCCACCTCCGCTTCAGAAATAATATCGACGAGGGAAGCTTTGCCTTCTAAAGACTCATAGTAACGTTTACGTAAGGAAATTATTTTATTATAGACACTGAGTGTTTTAGCCATTTACCAATATTTAAATGATTAAATTATTCATATTATATATTTTTTCACGTTTTTGTCAATATAAACGTGAAAATAGTTTAAAAAATAACACTTTTTCACGTTTTTAAGTCCAAAAACGTAAATTTATCCAGAAACACCTCGACACCAAACTTTATAAAGTTTGTCAAAAAATATAAGTTTTATAAAGTTTTTGATTACGCGATTATTTTTTTAATCGCTTTAGATTATATTTTAATAGGCCTCCTTATCTCTCTTGATCCTTCTTTTCGAACTGCCGAGAATTCCTCGGCGGTTGCCTCTCTTATTTAGAGTCTTAAATTTGACTTTTAGAATCTTGCTGTTTATAATTCTTTTATCAAGTAATTCCTCGTACATGGGCTTCCGGACGGTTGCTCTTCTCACCTTCGGTGGGATAAATAATGTGCGAGGTTTTGTTATTTTGGGGCTTTTTTGAAAAAAAATAATTCTCTTCGACTATCTTACTCTTAATCAAATTATAATACTCAAAGTCGTTTTTCTCATACTTTCTAAAAATCGCCCAGCTCACAAAATCCACTAACTGTAAGATCTTTTGTTGGGCGGGTGTTTTGATTGAAATCTCAATCTCTTGTTTACAATTTTTTCTCGCACGTTTATTCAAATAGCTTCTAAAATTTTCATTAAAAACCTTATTGGCTTCTCGACGGGAGGCTATCAGATAAGTCTTTGATCCGCAACGATCATGTCTGTAGGAAAAAGTTTTACCAAGGAGAGTGGCGGTTATTTTATTATAGAGACTTTGTTTATCTTTTTTCAGCTCCGGGTAAACATTTTCTTTATCCAAACAGATTATCAAAACCGAGCAATTAACTTCACTAAGTCTTTTTAGCATTCTTCTGCGAGTTGCTGGTTTTTCCTTAACTGCATGTAGAACTCCGATTTTACGCCTATATTTTTTTGAAAGCTCCAAATGAGTTTTTTGAACAATTTTTTCAATCTTTTTGAGATCATCGTTAATAAATAAAAAAGTCACAATAAAATGTTTTGAAGTGTTTTTCTTTTTGAAGTTAAAACCCAGGTCACCACTTTCATCAAGAAATATATATTTCATTGAAAGAAATTTTATTTAAAAATATATTCCTTCCACCCTATCCCCAAAGAAAAAAATTTAAAAATCGAGTTATTAAATAAAAAATAGATTTTATAGAGTTTCGAGCCTCCCCAAGCACCAACAAATTGATTTTTGTCTTTATCAAGACTAAAATATAGTAAAAATAAAAGAAAAAATTATTAGAATCTCCTCAACTATAAATTCCTTCGATTGGCTTGTTGCGATTGCACGGGATGGTCTTTTTTTATTCCTGAGTTAAATATATTTTAAAAACGACATTCGAACATATTTTAGAGATGGTGGTTTCTGAATATTTAATGTAATGTAAAAAATAATTTAATTAAAGTCAAAATTAAAACAAAAAAAATGGAAGATACAAACAATCAGCAAATTGGCACTCCTGTAGAGCCAAAGATTGAGAGTACTCCCACTGCCGATCCCGATCTTGTAATAAAACAAAAACGAGACTTCACTGTGGGGAATATTCTAAGAATCATTGCGAAAGTGATAGTTGTATGGTTTGCGATAACTGAGATTATCATTAACATAGATTTTTTATTGCGTCTTCTTGAAATTAAAAATCTTTTCTCTCTAGGCGGTCTTAACTGGGCAGGAGAACTTTTTTATTTAGCACCTTTGTCTTTTTCATTTGTTTTAATCCTAGTCATTCTAAGCATTGGTTTTTGCCTCTCTGTTCTTTTCAATTTAAAGGCTTCCAAAAATCAATCTCTTTCGAATGGAATAAAATTTTGCTTGATAATTGTTATTAACATAATCGTTGCATGGTTATTCACTTATGAGATTGAAAAAATAGGAGCCAGACTTGATAACAATGTCTTTACAAATAATCTCCAAAACCAAAGCCTAGTTATTTTAAAAGATTTTTTTAGTTTAAAATCAGTTTTTTCGATCATTATTCATATCACAGCTTTTTTCTGGATTTATTGGAAAGAGAAAGAAATATTGAATACGGAGAAAAAATGGCTAGCTGATAAGATAATTTTTGGAATAGCTGGTCTGATAATTTTAGTAATATTTATCTTCTCCGTTTATGGTTATACTCAGTCCAAACAAAAAAATCCTTTCATGGCTAAACTAGCTAAACAGGTTCCTTATAATGTTTATGGCTTGAAAGAGGATAGTTCGTTCCGTTGGAAATTTATAGATATGAAAGAGAGTGTCATTAGTGGTGCCCTTGAAACAAAAAATAGTGATTTCGTCTCTTCCGATATGATTGTTTTGAAAGAAGGGTCCAAAGGATCTTTCGACAAAAACTTAGAAGATATGAAAACAGGAGAAGAGGGGCAGGGCAGAGAAATCAATAATTTCAATGAAAAAAATATCAAAGGAATAGAATCAAAAAACGAAACTTCCACTCGAGGATTTTTTATTTGGAATATTGATGAGCGTACGGATATTGCTATAAGAGGATTGATTTTTAATTTTAATGATGAAGCAAAGACTACTTGGAGACAAACATTAGAAGAGATTCAAAATAATTTAGTTCCAATCAATTAACTGATTATTAATATAAAAGAAAAAAACGAGATATCGTTTTTTTTTGCAAAACATTTTAAGGATAATAGCATGAAAAAAGAAACATTTTTTATAACTGGCAATAAGGGCAAGATAGAAGAAGTGCAAGCAATCACCGGACTAAATTTAATCGCTAAGAATCTTGATATTCCTGAGATTCAGTCCTTGGATGTAGAGAAAGTCGCTAGAGCCAAAGCCATGGAAGCTTTTAAGCTAGTTGGCCGGCCAATTATAGTTGATGATACCGGCATGAGTATAGAGGCTTTGAATGGCTTACCGGGAGCTCTCGTAGTTTGGTTTTTAGACAAGTTAAAGCCAGAAGGTATCGTGAATCTTTTGTCTCAAGAAAAAAATCGCAAAGCTTCGGTTTCAACTTGCATTGCTTACGCCGATAAGACGGGTGTTTACACTTTTGTTGGAATCGTTCGAGGTGAAATAGCCTTGGCTCCAAGAGGGGAGAGAGGTTTCGGCTACGATCCAATTTTTATCCCTGAAGGCCAAGAAAAAACCTACGCTGAAATGAGTAGTGAGAAAAAAAACGAAATATCTATGCGTAAAATCGCCTTGCTGAAATTCAAAGAATTTTTGTCAGAGAGAGTATAATATCACAGGATGGTCTTTTTTTATTCCAAAGCTAGAACCAAAAAAAGGCCTATTTAAACCTTTTTGTGTTGCATTTTCATCAGCTGGGGCGGTAGGACTCGAACCTACGAATGGCGGCTCCAAAGGCCGCTGCCTTACCACTTGGCTACGCCCCAAAACTTACCTCTTACTTCTATCGCTTTTTTATTAAAAAATCAAACTCCGTTGTTTTTTTCTTAAAAACTTATTATAATTACAAAATATTGTTGTAATATTAATATCTTTTCCCAAAAAATTATTCTAAAAAAACAAAATAATGAAAAGAAAAAAAATCATCTCGGTAACCATGTTCTCTCTTCTGATAATTTCCGGTCTTTTTTTTGGGAATGAAGCTCTCGCCGACTCAGTTGCGCCAAGAATAACTTCTTTTAGCGTCACTCCTGAAGTGGTCGATACTTCTTCCGGTCCTCAAACATTAACCCTCAGAATGAGTATTGAAGATGATGAATCGGATATCTGTCTCTCCATTGGAGATGTTTACAACTGTATCGATACCAACTTTTCTGGTCCAACCTATTCGATGGTTAATTTTAAATCGATTGGCAACGATGCCGCTGACTATGTTAGCTTTTATAATTTTCAACTAGTCTCCGGGACTATGAGAAACGGAACTTTTGTTTCCGAACTTGCCCTGCCTCAAGGTAGCCGAGTGGGGCCTTGGTCATTAAAAGACATTATGGTTATGGACTCCGCTAATAATTGGAGACTTTATTCTCCTTGGAGATATCCGGCGACGGCTCGTTGTAACTTAGGCAGTCATTGCGAAGACAGTATTTTTTCCGACATTGCTGGTGCTTCGGGAACAGTTATCGGTAACTCAGGAGTTTCAAATTCTTTTTATATCGAATCGGAATATACCATGATTAACCCTGACGGCGGAACAAAGGTTACTTTCCCCGCCGGAACCACCGTCAGTCGTTCAGATGGAGGCAGCTTCGCTCTTTATAAATTAATTAATCAAAAAAGCCTAATCGATGGTCTGCCTACTGCAGGACTGTCTGGAAATATAGCCGAGATTATTAAAATCGGAATTCCGGATTTAAAACTTTCCTTCAGTCAACCGGTCAGAATTGATCTCAAAGTTTCTGATGGTTTAAGTGGAAAAACTCTTGCCATAAGATCTTTAAACGACGGTGATACTAGTTGGACCAATGAAGGTTCTTGCAAAGTTCGTGACGATGTTTGTACTTTTACAATCAATCATGCTTCTTATTTTGCCGCCACTTCGGGTAAAAAAATCAAACAAGCTAAAACAAAAGTCAGTATTGGTTCGAAAAAGAAAGTAAAAAAATCTTCAGCCAGAATAAGCATAAAATCAAATCCATACGCTATTCTAGATATTAAAGTAAACGGCGTCCTTCAAAGAACTGCTGTTGCCAATAAGAAGGGGAAGTACGCAGTCAGAGTAAACTTATCTAAAGGAAAAAACACTGTTACGGTTACTGCGAGCAAAAACGCTAAAACGGCAACGAGAAGTAAATTAATAACAAGAAAACGCTAATTTTATTTTTTCGTTAAATTATTTTCATACATAATGAAAATATGATATTTTAGATTTTATCCGCTAAAAACCAATCTGATCTTCAACAAACCTCAGCATTTTTAAAAATTATAAACGGGAAACAAGCAAAGTGTACACGAAAGATAAATTATTTTTTCCCAGAGAAAGAGATTTTATTCTTTTCTGCCTTTTTTATAGTATAGTATTAGAAAGTTGACTTAATGTAATAAGTGCAATAATATTGCATATAGTGTAATATTATAATTAAGTACAGATCATGGAACAAATAAGAATTACTTCGACCGGAAAAGTCAGAGAAGCTCTCGACACCTTAAGGAATAGCCGGTATCCCTTATTAAGCGATGCTGAAATAATCAAGGTAATCTTATCTCAGGCAATAACCAATATTCAGCCGAGAGAATATTTTTTTATTGAAAAATTAGATGAAGAAGCGTCTAAGTCACTGGCAAAAAGCAGAAAGCAAATGAAAAATGGTGAATACCAGACAGCAAATAGTCCTTCTGAACTTATGAAAAAACTCAAAAAATAAGCAATGTACAAATTCTTATTTACCAACCACTTCAAAAGAAAATATAAGAAATTGATAAAATCTAAACCCAACTTAGAGGGAAAGATTGATAGTTTTTTTCTTTTAATGGGGGAGTCACCATTTGATAGCAAATTAAAGACCCATAAAGTTATTTCCAAAACTGGTGACAGCGCGTGGAGCAGCTCTGTGACGGGGGATCTAAGAATAATTTGGGATTTAGACAAAACAAGTTCTGATTTTATTAATTTACTTGACATTGGAGGGCATTCCGGCAAACGAAAAGTTTATAAATAAAAAAGCTGAATTTAGCTTAAATATAAAAGTAATTTTGTCGACAGGAGAAAAAAAACAAGCTAAAAGAAGAAAATGGAGAGGTCGCATAGTGGTCTAGTGCGTCTGACTTGAAATCAGATGTGTCGCAAGGCACCCAGGGTTCGAATCCCTGCCTCTCCGCCACTGATCTGCACCCCATAAAGTAGACACAAAGTCCACTGAAGTCCTTTAAAATTCTCAACGGTTAGGAAAGAAGGGAGATCTGAAAATGAAAAAGCAGGAAGACAAAAAAGATTTTGTCTGTCGAGTGTGCGGACACACCGAGTACCAAAAAGTTGAGTCCGATAATGGGATCATGGGACCGGCTGGCTGCTCTTGGCTTCTGTACATCTTTTGCAAAAATTGTTTTGCAATGTTTCGGGATTTTGAAAAATCCCCGTCTTCCAAAGATCCTTGATTAGAAATTAAGCGAGAATATGTTTCGACATGCTCTCGTTTTTTTATTTCTTCTTGATTTTTTTGAAAGCTTTTTGATCGTTGAATTTTTTGTTCCACTCCTCCGGATCGCCGTAGTCGGCAAAATCTTTGTACCAGCCGTGACTGAATTTAGGCTTGCGAGCCGCCTTGATGGGACACCAATATCTCTCGGTGCGCGCCGCAATCTCCAACGAGTAGGCAAAAAGACCGTTAACATAAGTGCAGTAGATGCAATGAATTTTTTGAACCCAATTCAGGTAATCGAGAAACTGACGATCATAAACAATATACTCGCTACGCTTGACTTTCGGAATTCTGTAAAGTGAGAAGGCCACATGGTGATAAACAGTGATGAAGAGATCCAGAATCAGAGCGGGAATAATCATCGAGTAGATAAAGGGAATGGACAGGAAGTGTCGAATATTTTTTGGTATGGCGTACTTCCAGGCTGGAATCTTAAAGCGTCGGTTTCTTTCCTTGATTTTCTTGATAAAAACAATTTTCTTTTCTTCGATCAAAAAACCATATTTTTCCGCCAAACGAGAGTGCTCCTTTTTTAGGGCTTCATTCAGCTGCTCCATTTTTTCCAGAATTTCTTTAATTCTTGAATGCATCGCGATTTTTAATAACTGATTATTTTTCAATTCTAAACCAACAAAAAAACTTGGAAAACAAAAGCCGGTCGCACAACATTTTATTTTTTGATTAGTTTTTATTTTCAACTTAGAATATAAAGAACAATTCGATAAAAACAAAACTCCGCCGAATGGATCATTTTGAAAAGTTTTCCCGGGAATTGGTTGATTTTCTTTACGAAAATTATCTGGTCCTAGGGAAGGGTAAAAATTTTAGCTTCAATGAAAAAGAGCCTTTAGTCAAAAATGGTGGATTTGTTCACCTAAAAGTTTTCGGCTGGAAAGAAAAAAGATATTTGATCAAGTTTTCTAACGACAAAAAGGAAACTTGGTTGGTTGATTTGGATAATCATCGCAGCAAGAAAAAAATTAATTTGGTTAAAAAAAATAGCCTTACTAATGGCAAGCTTGGCTGGAAAAACATCAGACTGTCGGAGCTAAAGAATAATTTTATTTTCTCCCTCACGACCAGCAAAAAAAGAGGGCAGGGAATTGATTTTTTTGAATCAAAAAATTTGAAGGAGTGGGGCAGAGAAAGGAACGCAAAAAATCTCAAAGGCGCCACCGTTTTTTGTCAATCAGAGGGAGATAAAACAAAAATTCTCGCTTTTTACGGCGAAAAAAACATAAGGATAATGGCAGTAGATAAAAAATATCAGCCGCTTGATAAACCTGTGTCGTTAGCCTCCGCGCGAGAGGGATTTTTTGATGAAAAATCCATTACTCCGGCGAAGGTTTTCGTTCGTCGCGACGGTTATCTTCTTTTTTACTACGCCAAAAACAAAGGCAATTACCTTGCGCTCGGAGCGTTACTCCTCAGTAAAAAAAATCCAAATAAAATTCTCTGGCGTTCCGATATTCCTCTCTGGAAAGAGACAAAAGCCCAAGAGTTTAGCCCTCTTGGCATTCTCTTTTTCAAGCGAAGATACTTCTTTTTCGGAAAAGATAAAAAAGAATCTTTTTATGGCACGGAGCTACCTCCGATAATTTACACCAAAATAAAGGAAAAAAAATTATTTCATCAGCTTCAACCCAGGCTAAATCGTTTCCTCCAAAATCCCATTATTAGTCCTAGAGAGGAAAACCATTGGGAGTCCGACGCTACTTTTAATCCGGCTGCGCTTTACTTGGACGGAAGAGTCCACCTAATTTATCGAGCAATGAGTCGAGATGGAATTTCTTCCTTTGGCTACGCCTCCAGCAAAGACGGAATAAATTTTGAAGAGAGGAGCAGCGCTCCAATATATTTTCCACGAAAAAAATTTGAGTTTGAGAAAAAAGGATTAAAAAATCAAAAACCGTTTGCTTACGAATCCGGCAGTGGCTGGGGTGGCTGCGAAGATCCAAGAATTGTTGCCATCGACGACAAGATTTTTATGACCTACATCGCCTTTAACGGCTATGCGCCACCGGGAGTCGCCCTGACTTCAATTTCCAAAGAAGATTTTTTAAATCAAATTTGGCGCTGGAATGAACCGAAACTGATATCTCCGGCGGGAGAGATTCAAAAAAATTGGGTTATTTTTCCGGAAAAATTAAACGGGAAATATGCTATTCTGCACAGCATTTCTCCCGCTGTTACCATCGACTATTTTGACTCACTGGAAGAATTTTTCACCATAAAAAGTTATCATAATAATCGATCTGACGAACGCCGCTGGGACAATATTTTACGCGGAGTGGGAGCTCCTCCGATTAGAACAGATCATGGTTGGCTGGTTCTTTATCACGCTATGGACAGAAGAGATCCGAATCGTTACAAGGTGGGAGCAATGCTTTTAGATCTGGAGGATCCGAGAAAAATTATTCATCGTTGCCATCAGCCCATCCTTGAACCGGAGGTTCATTATGAAAACAACGGATTTAAATCCGGAGTAGTTTATGTTTGCGGTAGCGTTATAAAAGACGGAAAGATTTTTGTTTATTACGGTGGGGCCGATAAATTCGTTTGCGTCGCCTCAGCTCCGATCAATGAATTTTTAAGCTCCTTGATCCAGGCTCCGAAAATTATTCATTTTAAAAGAGTTTTGCTAACCTAAGTAAGATATTA
The DNA here is from genome assembly GCA_937952315.1 of uncultured bacterium. Taxonomy (GTDB): domain Bacteria; phylum Patescibacteriota; class Minisyncoccia; order CAIUEV01; family CAIUEV01; genus CAIUEV01. The sequence continues at coordinate 23,235 of CALFZX010000063.1, read as the reverse complement.
ATTCCAATAAATAAAAACAAAAATGATCACCAAACGCTACGCTTGCAATCCGATTCTAATGCCGACCGAATCAAACAGTTGGGAGCTAGAGGCCGCTTTTAACGGTTGCCCGATCAAAGATGGATCCCGTTATCGTCTTTTATATCGAGCTCTTTCCACTCCGCAGGAAATAGGCGAAACAAAAATCAATGTTTCTTCTATCGGGATGGCGATTAGTCACGATGGGAAAAATTGGAAGAAAAGAGAGCAGATAATTCGACCGGAATTCGAATGGGAGAAATATGGTTGCGAAGACCCGAGAATAACTAAAATCGGAGCTAAATATTTTGTTTGTTATACAGCTCTTTCTCAATATCCTTTCGGGCCGGAAGGCATAAAAGTAGGTTTAGCCATAACTCGAAATTTTAAAAAATGGGAAAAACACCCAGTCACTCCGTTTAATGCCAAAGCAATGGCACTATTTCCGGGAAAAATTTCCGGCCAGCTTGGCGCCGTTCTTTCGGTAGATACCGATCGACCGCCGACAACGAAAGTCGGATTGGCTCTATTCAAAAAAGAAAGTGATCTTTGGTCAAAAAAATTCTGGAATAATTGGTATAAGCACTTGGACAAACATTTAATCGACATCCCTCGAAATCCGGAAGATCACTTCGAAGTCGGTGCTCCTCCGATAAAAATAAAAGAGGGCTGGCTTCTTGTTTATTCTTATATCAGAAATTATTACAACCCTGACAAAGAAACGGTTTTTGAGATTCAAGCTCTAATTTTAGATGCCAAAAATCCGCAAAAAATTCTTGGCTATAGCAAAAATCCTTTAATGGTTCCGGAGAAAGAATATGAGCTTTACGGAAAAGTACCTAATGTTATTTTTCCAACCGGCGGATTTATCAAAGGAAAAGAACTTCATCTGTTCTACGGAGCAGCCGACAGTGTTTGTTGCGCTACCACTTTCAAAATAAAATATTTATTGGAAAATATTTTTAGTCCTCACCTGAGCACCTTTTCTTTGGAAAGATGCAAAAAAAATCCTATTCTTGAGCCTAAAGAAGAAAATCCTTGGGAAGCCAGATCGGTTTTTAACAGTGGAGCCATCTATGAAGGAGGCCGATTTCATCTAATTTATCGAGCCGAATCCCACAACTTTATTTCCGTTCTTGGTTACGCCTCCTCAAAAAACGGCGTTGATTTTGACGAGAGATCGGAACAGCCAATTTATTTGCCCCGAAAAGATTTTGAGAAGAACGATCGCGGTCAGTACTACGGCTGTGAAGACCCCCGTCTGGTTCGTATTGACAACAAAATCTATATGTTCTACACCGCCTTTAACGGAGCGGATAAGCCCCGGGTCGCGCTTAGTAGCATTAGCGTGAAGGACTTTCTTAATAAAAAATGGAATTGGTCGGAACCGTTTCTGATTTCCACTACCGATCGCTCCAATAAAGATGCTTGTGCCTTTCCGGAAAAATTCAGGGGAAAATATTTGATTATCCACCGATTAAATGACTACGGCATGGATCTTCTTTATTCGAAAAATCTTACTTTCTCAGAAGAAAAACTGAACCATGAAACTAATTGGATAGTTCCGAGAAAAGGGAAGTGGGATGGAAAGAAAGTCGGCCTGAACGGTCCGCCAATGAAAACTAAAGAAGGCTGGATTATCCTTTACCATGGGATTTCAGCCGTTGATTCCCACTACAGAATCGGGGCGATTTTAACCGATTTAAAAAATCCGGAAAAAATAATTGCGCGCACGGAAAGTCCAATCTTGGAACCGATAGAAGACTATGAGCTCAACGGCAACATACCAAATGTCGTCTTCTCCTGCGGTAATGTTTTGGTCAAAGACAAAATATTCGTCTACTATGGGGGTGCCGACAAAGTTTTAGGTGTAGCAACAACAACGGTTAGCAAGTTGCTCAAAGAAATAAAGAAGTCGGCGGAAGAATAACATATCTCAAATGCTCGGCAATAATTTGGCAAAAAAAATCAAAGCACTTCCGAAAGCGCCAGGCGTTTATTTTTTCTTTGATAAAAATAGAAAGCTTATCTATGTTGGTAAAGCCACTTCTCTAAGAAATAGAGTGAAATCTTATTTCATCGGAGCGCATGACAACAAGACCGAGAAGCTAGTTTCCGAAATCTCAAATCTAAAATTCAAGACAACTACAACAGTACTTGAAGCGCTAATTTTAGAATCAAATTTAATCAAAAAAAATCAGCCAAAATATAATATTAAAGCCAAAGATGATAAAAGTTTTTCCTATTTTTTGATTACAAAAAATGAAGAATTTCCAAGGATTATAATAGTCCGACAAACTGATCTTAAAAAATATTCCGGAGTAAAATATTATGGGCCGTACACCTCAAAAAGACAAATGGAATTGGCTTTGAGAATCATTCGAAAAATTTTCCCCTTTCATTCAAAAAAAGGAAAGACGGAAAGAGGCTGTCTTGATTTTCAAATCGGTCTTTGTCCCGGGCCATACGCCGGAAAAATCTCTCGAAGAGATTATTTAAAAAACATTTCTCAAATAGAACTTATTCTCAAGGGTAAAAAAGACTCTCTCCTCAAAAAACTCGATCGGGAAATGAAAGCTTTATCTCTGAGCAAAAAATATGAGGAGGCCAGTCAGACTCGCGATAAAATTTTTGCTCTAAAACATGTTCGAGATGTTGCTCTTATAAATAAAGAAGAGTTCGAATGGCCCAAAGAAGAAACGCTCTTTAAAAGAATAGAAGGTTATGATATCTCAAATCTTAATGGAGAATACGCCGTCGGCAGTCTGGTCTCTTTTTTGAATAATCGCCCGGACAAAAGCAACTATCGACATTTCCGAATCAAAAAAACGATGGGGATAGATGATTTTGGAATGATGCAAGAAATCATAGATCGTCGGCTTAAGAGAAAAAGTTGGCCCAAGCCCGATCTTATAGTGTTGGACGGGGGCGCCGGGCACTTAAATGCAATCGAAAAAATTCTCAAAAAATACAAAAGCAACATCCCTCTTCTAGCTGTTGCTAAGGGGCCTCATCGAGATCGTCTTGATTTCTACAGCCATGAGGATCGAGTTCTTCAAAATAGTAAAAAACTGGAATTGACAATCAAGAAAGTCCGTGACGAAGCTCATCGTTTCGCCATTAGCTATCACAAAAAAGTTCGTAATAGAGAGTGGGGGAAATTTAACGAAAATTAAAATCGCTTTTCTAAAAAATTATTTTGGGTTAGACTGTTTGGCAAGATCGATAAATAATTTTAAAAATGCTTTTTCGACTTTATCCCTTCTTAGCAACAATTCTCTATTTGGGACTGATCGTTTCCTCTCTCCTATTCTTTGATCAAAAATTTATTTGGTGGATTGTCGGCATCGGAGCTCTTCTGCTTCTATATTTCGTCAAAAAATCTATCGGTAAATTTAGTGGATCATTTTTACCGATTTTCTTGATTCTCGGAAGCTTGCCCTTTCTTTCGCTAATGAGCACTCTGGCGATCCGCTCAATTTCAATCGGAATTTTAACAGTGGCTCTTTATTTCTACCTTTTAGCCAAAGGGCGTCTCAATGACAATTCCTTTGACCGGCTGGCCGTCGCCATTCTTAACGGCATCAACTTCTTAGTTTTTTTTATTTGGGCAAATCTTCTTTTCGCCAGTTTTATAAATTTTTCCGAGCAAATTTATCCTGTTTGGATTATGCTATTCCTCTCAGCAATCTTGTCTTTCATCATTTCAAGAGATACTTTGGAAGCAAACTTGGCTACCGAACTAAAAAGCCGTAAATTGGAAAAAAACGAGTTGAATCTCGCCTCCATCCTCACTTCTCTTTTTACCAGTCAGATCACTTGGGCTTTGGCTTTCTACCCCTTTCGATATCGGTCAAGCGCCATGATTCTTATGGCTTCCTTCTTTGTCTTCTTCACCGCCGTTCAATTTTTTTTAGTCAAAGAAGATCGCAAAAGAAAGTTGACCAAAGACATAATCGTAGGCATAATAGCCATAATTTTGGTTCTAGTCACTTCAAAATGGAAATTTTATTAAAATTTATTTTTTCCTCTTTTGCTCCTCGAATATTTTCGAATTATCATAAGTTTGTATTTAACCGAATACCGGTCTTTTATTTTTAGCTAAATTCCAATGGCCAAGAAAAACAAAAAAGCTCTTCGCTACATTTTTGTCACCGGAGGTGTAATGTCGGGAGTGGGGAAAGGAATTGCGTCGTCTTCAATCGCTGCCATTCTTCAATCGCGAGGATATAAAGTTACTTCGATGAAAATCGATCCTTATGTCAATGTTGACGCCGGAACAATGAATCCCACCGAGCACGGAGAAGTTTTTGTTTTAAAAGACGGCACCGAGTGTGATCAAGATATGGGTAACTATGAAAGATTTTTAGGCACGGAGCTGACCGGCGTAAATTATATGACTACGGGAAGCGTTTATCAGTCAGTCATCGAAAAAGAACGAAGTATGCACTACAAAGGCAAATGCGTTGAGGTGGTGCCTCATATCCCTTACGAAATTATTCATCGTATCAAAAAAGCCGGTCAACAAAACAAAGCTGATATTGTTATTATCGAAATTGGCGGAACGGTCGGCGAGTATCAAAATGTTCTCTTTCTTGAAGCGGGAAGAATGTTAAAACTTGATTCTCCCGGTCATGTTATTTTTGCTATGGTAAGCTTTTTGCCCATACCCAGCAAGGTAGGAGAAATGAAAACTAAGCCCACTCAATATGCAGTCAGAACTTTGAACTCTGCCGGCATCCAACCGGATATTGTTATTGCCAGATCCTCCGTTCCACTTGACAATAAACGAAAGGAAAAAATTTCAATTTTCTGTAATGTCAGGAAGAAAGATGTTGTCTCAGCCCCCGATGTTGATTCTATCTACGAGGTTCCCCTAAATTTTGAGAAGGAAGGACTCAGTTTGAATATTTTGCAAAAATTAGATCTTGAACCCAAAAAAAATAATTTGGAAAAATGGGAAAAATTAAATTTTTCGATAAAAGAAAATCGAAAACCGATCAGAATCGGCGTAATCGGAAAATATTTTTCAACGGGTAGCTTTGTGCTCAGCGATGTCTATATTTCCGTTATAGAATCCCTGAAACATGCTTCCTACAAAGCCGGGGTGGACTTAAAATTAGAGTGGATAGATTCCGAAAAATTCGAGAAGAACAAAGCCGAACTCGATATTTTAAGAGAATATCAAGGCCTGGTCGTGCCCGGAGGTTTCGGTAGTCGAGGTATCGAAGGAATAATTTCCGCGATTCAATTCGCCAGAGAAAATAAAATCCCTTATTTGGGACTTTGTTATGGAATGCAACTGGCCGTCATTGAATTTGCTCGTAATTGCGCCAATTTAAAGAATGCCCACACGACTGAAGTCAATCCCAAGACCGCTTATCCGGTAATCGATATTTTACCCGATCAGAAAAAAATCCTTAGTCAAAATCGCTACGGTGGCACCATGCGACTCGGATCTTATCCGGCCAAAATAAAAAAGGGGACACTGGCTCATAAAGCTTATCGAACAACTCAAATTATGGAAAGGCATCGTCACAGATACGAAGTAAATCCAAAATACATTCAAAAGCTGGAAAAAGCCGGCCTGATTTTTTCCGCCACCTCACCCGACAAAAAATTAATGGAAATAGTTGAATTACCCGAGAACCTTCATCCATTTTTTATCGCCTCTCAATTCCATCCGGAATTCCAATCCACCCCCTTTTCACCCCATCCGCTATTTTTTAGACTGATTGAGAAAGCCAAGAAACAAATTTAAATAAATAAAATAAAAAATGCCTCTTTATAAGTATAGAGCTCGCAACGAAAGTGGAAAAAAAACTGAAGGTCTTCTGCAAGCGGAAGATAAATCGGACTTGGCTCATTCTTTGAAAAACCAGGGGCTTTTATTGGTTTTTGCGGAAAGCCTAAAAGAGGGCGGGAGTCAGAGCTCAAACGGAATAATTATTTTTAAAAGAGTTTCTTTGTTGGAAAAAATGATGTTCATAAAACATCTTTCCGTCATGATAAAAGCCGGTCTGAATTTACCTCGAGCCATCGAAATTCTCGCGCTGCAAACCAAGTCTGTTTATTTCAAAGAGGTCTTAAACAACATTCAAGAAAGTTTAAAAAGCGGGAAAAATTTAGCCGACAGCATGCAAAAATATCCGAACATTTTTTCTCCTCTTTTTTCCAGCTCCGTCCGTATCGGAGAAATGGGAGGCAATTTAGAAGAAGTTTTGGATCTTCTCTCTATTCAGCTTCAGAAAGAGCACGAACTAAAGACGAAGGTCAGGGGAGCCATGATTTACCCCTCGGTTATCGTCATCGCTATGATTATCATCGCCATTCTTCTCATGATTTTCGTGGTACCCAATTTGATGAAGATTTTTACCGAGATGAACATCGAGTTACCTCTATCAACAAAATTGATAATCGCTGTCAGTAGCGCCTTAAGCAACCATGTTTTTATTTCACTTGGGGTAATGGCTTTTATCCCAATCTCGATTTTTTTCTTCCGGAGAACTCCGACCGGTAAAAAATTTTTTGATCTGCTTTTTTTAAAAATACCGGCAGTTTCCGCGATCATAAAAAAAATTAACACCGCCAGATTTGCTCGCACCCTCAGTTCTCTTCTGAAAAGTGGCGTTGCCATTGTTAACGCTCTTGATATCATCGGCGATTCATTGGGCAATTTCTATTTCAAAAGAGCGCTAAAAAAAACTTCGGAAAGCGTTCAGAAGGGAACACCTTTAAACCAAGCTCTTAGCGAATATTCTGATCTTTTTCCTCCGATGGTCATTCAAATGGTAAAAGTGGGGGAGGAGACAGGCAGTTCCGAACAAATTTTAGGACAACTGGCGGAATTTTACGAGAAAGAAGTTGACGAAATTGCCAAAAATTTAAGTTCCGTCATAGAGCCCGCTTTAATAATGGTTATCGGAGGTTCGGTCGGCTTTTTTGCAATTTCCATAATTCAACCGATGTACATGGTTATGGATTATGTAGAGTAATGAACGCTAAACTTTAAGTTTTACCGAGGTGAAAATTGCCATAGATGCTCGTTTCTATAATCCGGAAAATCGAGGACTTTCTTGTTACACCCGTCATTTAGTTCACGGTCTCGAGAAAATTGACTCCAAAAATGAATATTTTATCCTGCTCAGAGATAAAGATTATGCGACACTCCAATTTAGCAACCCGAATTTCACTAAAATTCGAGCAGAAGCTCACTGGTACACTGTAAAAGAACAATTCGCTCTTCCTTATTTACTCAAAAAGATAAAACCGGATTTAACTCATTTTCCTCATTTTAATATCCCATTAGCCTTTAAAGGGAAGTTCGTTACCACCATTCACGATTTGATTTTACTAAAATATCCCACCAAAAGAGCCACCACTCTTAATCGCTTTGCTTATTTTTTAAAGGATAAGGGCTACCAAATAACAATCCGACAGGCCGTCAGAAAATCAGCTCGCATTATTGCAGTTTCCTCCGGAACGGCCAAAGATATCAAAGAAAGTTTTCCCGAAATGGATAGAAGAAAAATAGTTGTAATCGGAGAAGGTTGTGGTGAAAGTAATTCAAAGACAATAAAAAAATATGCTAAGTATTCAATATCGGAACAGAAAAAAAGATTGGTCGAAAAATTCGGTATCAACAAAAAATTTATTCTTTATTTGGGGGGAGCTTATCCTCACAAGAATCTCGAAAGGCTTGTTTTGGCCTTTCATAAAACCGGGCTAAAAAAAACCTGCTTGGTTCTCGGGGGAGGAAATGACTATTTTTTTAAGCGATTGAAAGATTTTGTCAGTCAAAATAAAATAAAAAATGTGATTTTCCCCGGATTTTTGAGAAGCAAAAAAGATTTGGAGTTTCTCTATTCTCAAGCCGATTTTTGTATTTTTCCTTCCCTTTACGAAGGTTTTGGACTGCCTCCGCTCGAAGCTCTTAAAAGGAATAAAGCGATTCTGTGTAGCAACAATACGGTATTCCCCGAAGTTTTAAAAAAAAGTGCTATCTATTTTAACGGTCTTTCAGTCTCCGATATGGCAAAAAAGATTCTGCTCATGAGCAAAAACAGACCGATAGTCAAACCTGAAATTATTAAAAAGACCTTGAAAAGTCATTCTTGGCAAAAAATGTGTCGCGAAATTTTAGATATCTACGAAAACGCCTGAGAAATAAACCGAAAAATCTTTCCTCTTTTTATTTTTTTCTTCTATAATCTGAGGAAGTTAGTGTTTAAATAAAAAGAAATAAAAAATCCTTCTTATGTCTCCGGACAATATTCTAAAACAAAGAGCCAGCTTAGAAAAATTGCGGAAAACAGTTGCTCCCAGCGACTCTTTCTTTAACCATCCTTTAGCCTATCAACCAAAAGCCAAAGGGCGGGAAGAGGCTTACAAAGATCAAATGGTTTCTAAAAAAATCGGAACTGTTGACTTGGCAATGAATCAAAAAAAATCAGCCAATTCAAAATCCGTCGGCTTTGATTTGAAAAATCGGCGATCGGAATTTAAAATAGAGCCGGATCGCAACGCCGCCTCTCTGTTTTTCTCTAAAATGCCTCCCTCCTCAACGGGAAAGCAGGGAAGACATATTGCCGATTTAATAATACCCCGCAACCCTTCTCTTTTAAAACCTTGCCCGATCAGAAAAGATGGTTGCGAAAGAATCTCCGAGAGAAGACAAAATTCTTATCTTGGTTATAAGGGAACCGCCAAGCTTAAAATTAATGTCAGCCAAAAAAGAAAAAGTAGCTTCGATCTGGGGCTGGAAGCTTCAAGCTTAAAAAAAAGACTCGTCGGGTCAGAGGAAAACGACTGGCCCAGCTACTCAAGAAGTGAGATTTTCGACGAAGACGCTCTGATCGAAAATTACCCAAAGCCCTCAGAATATGCTCTAAAAATAGATCCCGAAGAAAATAATCGCATGACAAAAAAACAGGAAAATTTTTGGCGGGAATTGGAGCAATCGCAGAAAAATCGAGAAGAAATAATGCTTCAAGAGCAAAGAAGAATAGCTGAGGAAGCTGAAAGAAATACCCTCGGAACGACTGTAAAACTTTCATTTTCTCAACCCTCAAAAAAAATATCCTTGGAGGAAGAAGAAACAGAAACTATCAATCTTAGACCGGCAACCCCACCCCTACCCGGGAAAATGGTCAATTTCAAATTTGACGAGAATGCCGTTGAAGAAGAGGAAGAAGAGGAGTCAATTTCTTTCGACGAAAGAAAACCCGTCCATATTTTTCACAACAAAAAAAATGATTCAGAAATGTCATTATTCACCAACAACTTAAAATTTGACGATGATTTAAAAGAGGAAAAATTTGAAGAATACCGAGACTCAGAAGTGTCATTTGAAGACAACAAAAACCCAAAAAAAGAGTTCGAGCACAATTTGGTTGATTTGTCCACTTTCAGCAATGACAGCTTTAAAAATCGACAAGGCGTTTCTTTAAATGTGAAAAACGCTCAAGACCAAAAAGATCGTGACGACAGAGAGGAAGCTATCGAAAGTTTCTTACCCGACTATGAACCCCTTAAGAATTATTCCTATTTTGAAAACAATAACGAGTTAGTCTTAAAAAAAGAAAATCCGCTTTCACTGTTAGCGAATTTATTAAATGGCGCCTGGCTAAAGAAGCTGACAAAAATCGGAAAAAAGAAGAACAAGATTGTCGATCTGGAATGGAGAAGCGGAAGGGAGTCGCTGTCTTCCGATATGGAAAAAAATGATTTTCGCTTTCGTAACTCTTGGCTGGGCAATTTTTTAACCCGCCAGGAAGAAAAGGCGATCATGAGCCACTTCAAAAAATCCAAAAGGGGATTCAAGCGAAATTTTCTTAACTTTAGAGGCGCCAACTCTCGCAACTCGGTCAAGGTCTTGGCTTTCGGCGTCGCCGTAGCCCTAAGCATCCCTCTCGGTGTCTTTGTCCAGAAGCTAGTTGAAACAAAAAACAAAATCGAGGTATCCGGCCAAAAAGCTTTTGAGGAAGTTAAATCAGCCCAGTCGGCCATTATGGCCATAAAACCGGAGGAGGCTAATCGAAATTTCCAATCGGCCTACTCAGAATTCGTTTCCGCCAGCAATTCGCTGGATGAAGTCGGAGGAGGCATACTTTCAATTATTAAAGTTCTCCCGGGGGGATCTAAAATCAAAACGGGAGAAAATGTTATAGAAGCCGGCAAACATTTAACCGTTGCTGGACAAATTATGTCGGAGGCTTTCGACCTTTTTTTGGGTGACCAAGGAGCTCTAAAGAAAAAATTTATCACCACTAACAGTTTTTCCGACTTAAGAGAAGTTACTCACCAAGATAGCCTTGGCGAACGGAAAGAAAGGGCAACTTCAATGACAGATGCTCTCTCGATGTTTCAAACCAAACTAGATAAAGCTAAGGAATCAATGCTTTTCGCCAGTGCATCTCTGGACCGAGTCAACATTGAAGATTTACCCGCCGACAAAAAACAGATCTTCTCGGAATTAAAAGAAAAATTGCCTAAATTGGTTCAAAGCATGAATCTTTTTTCGGAATATTCACACACTATTCTCAAAGTTTTGGGAAGCGAGAGGCCGAAACAATATCTTTTCCTTTTTGAGAATAACGATGAAATCAGAGCAACCGGCGGTTTTATCGGCACTTACGGACTGATGAAGGTAGATAAAGGAAATATTTCCCAAATGCTGATTGACGGCATTTACAATCCCGACGGCCAGCTAAAAGAAAGAATCATTCCGCCAAAACCTATCCAAAAAATGAGCGCCACTTGGTCAATGCACGACGCTAATTGGTGGCCCGATTTTCCCAAAAGTGCTGAAAAAGTTTCTTGGTTCTACGAAAAAACGGGAGGACCGCCGGTTGATGGGGTTATCGCTTTTACTCCGAAAATAATGGAAGATTTTCTCAAAGTTATCGGACCCATAAATCACGAAAAGTACGGCACCACTGTTACGGCGGAAAATTTCGTTGAAATCACTCAATCAAAGGTAGAGAAAGAGTACGATAAAAACTTAAATCGTCCGAAACAATTTCTTGCCGACTTGGCTCCTTTAATTCTCGAAAAAGTTTTCTCCGCCTCACCGGAAAAATGGATAGAAATTATGGAGATTTTTGCTGAAAACCTGGAGAATAGAAGCATCAAAATTTATTTTTTCGATCGTGAACAACAAAAATTAATTTCCGATCTTGGCTGGTCGGGAGAAATGCTCGGTACACCAAAAGATTACCTTTCCGTCATCAACACCAATATTAGTGGCATGAAAACGGATAAAATGATTGAACAGAAAATCGATCATGCCGTTGAAATCAAAGAAGACGGCTCAATAGTTGACACAGTCACGATAACGCGGCATCATCGAGGCGGAAAAGAAAAGTATGAATGGTATAATGCCGTTAACTCAAACTATTCGCGTGTTTATGTTCCAAAGGGAAGTGAGCTACTTCAAGCGGAAGGATACACTCGGGAAGTCAATTCACCACCTCTTGACTACGACAAACTTGGCTTTATTCCCGACGAAGATGTTTTGAATGAAGAAAAATCGACCAAAGTCGATCCGGCTACCGGCACTCTCGTCTATGAAGATTCCGGTAAAACCGTTTTTGCAAACTGGACATATGTTTCCCCCGGAGAAACTCTGACTTTAAAATATATTTATCTCTTACCTTTCAAAATCAGTTTTGACGATCTAAAAAAACCGGCCGACACTTACAGCCTGCTGATTCAAAAGCAATCGGGCGATGAAAATTCCGAGATTAGCTCCGTCGTTAATGGCTTGGAAAATTTTGAAGAGGTTTATTCTTATTCCGAAAAAATTAAATTTCCGGAATGGCAAATTAAAGAAAATTTTTCAAAAGATATCTTCGCGGGTATAGTTTTGACGGAAAAAGGAAAATCGGAAAAGTTTAAAAAATAGAATCTAATCTGACAAAATGTTTAAAATAATTTCTCTTTTGGAAAATTTCTGTAAATCTCTCACTCGAGCCGCCTTTGTGGTTGCTTTTTTTACCCTAATGGCAAGTCTGTTGGGAATGTTAAGAGATCGTTTTCTTGCCGGAACTTTCGGTGCCGGACAAGAACTTGATATTTATTATGCTTCTTTCAGAATCCCTGATTTTTTTTATAATACGATTTTGGTCGGCCTTACTTCTTCCGCTTTTCTTCCAGTACTCACCGGCTATCTAAAAAAATCGGAAAAAAATATTCGCGCCTGTTCTCTCGAAAAAAAACTAAGATTCTCGAAGGAGGCGGAAAATTTTATTGGTAGTCTAATAACAATTCTCTCCGGAATACTGTTGATCCTTTCGGCTCTGGTTTTCTGCTTTGCCCCTTTTATTATAGAGTGGATCACGCCGGGATTTTCAGATCATCAAAAAGCTGAAACCGTCAAACTCACTCGCATTTTAATTTTGTCTCCAATTTTTCTCAGTTTTTCAGGCTTAATCGGAAATCTTCTGAACCTAAGAAATATGTTTGTTTTTTATTCCCTTGCCCCAATTATCTACAATCTGGGTTCAATTTTTTCTATTTTTTTCTTGGTTCCTTTTCTTGGCCTGTCCGGTCTGGCTTGGGGAATAGTAATCGGTGCTTTTGGCCATTTTCTGATCCAATTTATACCTGCAAAGAGATTCGGCTTTCAACTAAAATTTCGCTGGCAGCCGAATCATCCAGGTATCAAAAGGGTCTGGAAAATGATGCTTCCGAGAAGTATCCATTTGGCTCTTCTTCAAATAAACTTAGTTGTTACGACTCTTTTTGCCTCCACTTTGCCAATCGGATCTCTTTCCGTTTTTAATTTTGCCAACAACCTTCAAAGTCTTCCCCTCGGTATGTTCGGTGCCTCCTACGCCGTAGCCGCCTTCCCGACACTTGCCTTGCTGGTCTCTAAAAATAACAGAACCGAATTCACTCGTCGCTTTAATGATACTATGTGCCAAATCTTATTTTTTATCATTCCTCTTTCTATCATTGTGATTGTTCTTCGAGCGCAAATCGTTCGTCTGGTTTTAGGGAGCGGAAAATTTGATTGGGAAGACACTATTTTGACTTTGAATGTTTTGGGGATTCTCACTTTAAGTCTTTTTGCCCAAAGTTTAAATCTGCTTTTTGTGAGAGCCTTTTTTGCTCTTAGAGACACTGTCACCCCTTTAAAATCAGCTTTTATCGCAGTATTTTTCAATATTTCTCTGGGGTTTTTCACCATAAAATACTGGGGATCTCTTGCGCCCTTCTTGGAAAAAGAAACCCATCTCTCAGGATTGGGATCGCCAATCGTCGGTCTAGCCTTCGCGTTTTCGATTTCTCAAGTTGCCATGTTTATTTTCCTATTAGTCGGTTTACAGGATTATCTCAAAAAAACCGCCGTTTTGATCATTCAAAAATCTTTGGCTAAAATTGCTTTGGCTTCTCTTCTGATGGGAGGAGTTTTGCAAACAATTAAATTTTTCTGGGGGATATTGATTCCGTTGGACAGTTTCTTGACTGTTGCCGGCCAAGTTTTTATCTCAAGCATTTTTGCTCTGTTCAGTTATCTTTTTTTCTGCAAAACTTTGAAGTGTAAAGAATTTGAAAATTTAATCAATGAATGTCCCAAACTCGGCCCCTTCGCCCGAAAATGCGCAAGGAAATAATAATCAATCCTGGTTTGAAAAAATAGATTTCTGGCAACTGGTCAAGAAGTCAGTATCTCTTTTCAGGGAAAATAAGAAAAATTTGTTCTTATTAAGCCTTTATATTTTGTTAACCGGTGGTCAAGCTATTACGATTGGAAATTTAATGTTGCAAAGTCCGCCCCAAGAAGAAGTCGGCATCGAAACAAAACAGGAACAAAATCAAAGCGAAAATTCCGAGGAAAAACCTCCGGCGGATTCTTGGGAAACGATTCTAAAAGAAATAGAACAGCAAGAAGATTTCAAAAGCACTCTGCAAGAGATTGCTGGTAACAAAGATTTTCTGAATATTTTAATTATTTCCGGTTTAATTATTTTCATTTTACTTCTCGGAATTATTGTTTGGGCCTTTTTGATGAATAGCCATTTTCACTTGCTTTATCTTGCCACTATTTTTTCTTTATTAAACCAAAAACCAACAAAAATAAGCCAAATAACCCTAAAAATAAAGGGCCGTTGGAAGACTCTTTCTCTTCTTCGTCTTATTTTTATTTCTTTTTATCTGATAACGGCAATAATATTTTTTAGTCCGATCGCTATTTTCATCTCCAACGAAAAAATTTCCAACGCCTTCGTCGGAATTTCTTCCACCCTTGCTTTCGCTACTTTTGTTTTTATCAGCTATGTTTTTCGATTCAGTCTTTTCTATTTTGCAGAAAGCTTTCTAAGCATAAAGGAGTCTATTGACCGCGGTTACGAGCTCTTGCGCCTTAAGTGGAAAGAGACGATACTCGCCAGTTTGATCAATTTTTCCGCCGGCATTATTTTTGGTGTTTTCTCTATTTTTTTCTGCCTTTTTGTTTTTTTACTGATTGGGCTGGTTGCTCTAGCAATAAAAAGTTGGATTACCAATCCTTTTATCGTGGGATTACTCATTTTCTTAGCGCTGATATTCGTTTTTGGATTTATATTTAGCCTGATAGCCCTTTGGCAGTGCTTCGTTTTGAATTTTTGGTCTCTTTTCTTCCGAGAAATTGCTGGAAAAAAAATTATTTCGCCCGAGGAAGCAAACGCTTTGGCACGCAAGAAAAAACTGGCTGAATTGGCAGTGAAAAAAGAAACAGATGAAAATTTAAAAAATATTTGATTTTTTTGTTTTTAAAGGGTAGAGTGTTATTCGATTGAATCGTTAGATTTCATTTTTAGTTTGGCCCTATCGTCTAGAGGTTAGGACACCGGGTTTTCAGTCCGGTAACCGGGGTTCGATTCCCCGTAGGGCTACCGGTTTCGTTTTTTAACAGAGGCCCGTTTCTTTAACATTATTGGGAGTGCATAGATCAGCTGAGGACCAAAAAAGCCGAGGCAAGCCGAATTTTTGGACGCGCAAGTCCAGAAGGTTATAAGTGCAAACCTTGTAAAAGTAGCCAAGGAGAAAATCGCTTCATTGTTTAGCGCTCCGGCTACGGCCCTTGCAGTAGCTTAATAACCTGCTGCCATCGCTCTGATCGATTTCCGATAGATCAATAGCGGTGACGAGTATCGGAATAGGAAAACGATTCGCCCGAGATTGTTTTTCGAATTTTTTTCGGGCAAAAACAAACGGTTTTTTGTTTGATTTTATCCGCTTGTTTACCTAATCAAACTAAGCTTGTAGAATTGGTTATTGGAGGTTTTTCATACGTCGGTGCAATTCCGGCCACTTCCACTAAATTTAAGTTTTAACCGACATTATTGTTAAAAAAAGTACAAATTAGATCCAACGAAGCAATTTGGGCGAGGGAAGTTAGAGTAATTGACGAGCTTGGGAAACAACTGGGCGTTTTTCCACGCGACGAAGCTTTAATAATGGCGAAGGAAAAAGGTCTGGATTTAATTGAAGTCAACCCCAACACCGATCCGGTAGTTTGTCGCATCATTGATTATGACAAGTATCGTTATATTCTCTCAAAAAAAGAGAAGGAAAAACGACAGGGCACAAAAAGAGTCGAATTAAAAGAAATCAGAATTGGAGTCAGAACCGGCGAGCATGATTTAGAATTCAAAAAGTCCAATGTTTTAAAATTTTTAAAAAAAGGTAAGAAAGTTAAGATAGAAGTAACCCTAAAGGGGAGGGAACGATCAAGAAGGGAATTGGGCAGAGAAGCGTTGGAAAGTTTTTTGTTGAAAATTCAGGTTGAAGCCCCGGTAAAAATCGACCAACCGATTATGAGTAGTCCGCGAGGATTTAATTGTATAGTATCAAAATAGTTTTAATTTAATGTAATTTTATTTTATGCCGAAGAAGTATAAACTGAAAAACAGGAAAAGCGTTCTTAAGAGATTTCGCAAAAGAAAATCTGGCAACATAGAAAAACGCCGAGAAGGGCAGGGGCATTACAACGCTAACGATAAAACTTGCAACAAGCAAAGAAAGAAGGGTTTTTCAACTTTAATTAAAGGCGATGCCAAGCAAATCGCCGGCCAGATTCCCGTTTTGTAATCAATTTTAAATTTATTTTATGACCCGTATAAAAAGAGCCGTTGGCGCGAAAAAAAAACGAGCCAAACTGAAAAAAAGAGTGAAAGGATTTTTAAGCACTCGTCGCGGTAGCATCAAGAGAGCAAAGGAAGCGGTAATGAAGGCGGAAACATACTCCTATCGAGATCGAAAGGCAAAGAAAAGAACGATGCGACAATTATGGCAAGTTCGAATCAATGCCGCCGTCAGACAATTTGATTTGAGTTACAGCAAATTTATCAATCTGCTGAAACAAAAAAATGTTTTGTTGGACCGAAAAATTCTTGCCAACTTGGCCGCCGAGAAACCGGAAGCCTTCAAAAAAATAATCGAATTGCTTAAAAAATAGCAAAAGCCAACTTTCTTCGGAAAGTTGTTCGGCCCTATCGTCTAGAGGTTAGGACGCTGGATTCTCATTCCAGCAACCGGGGTTCGATTCCCCGTAGGGCTACTCCCTAAAAGAGGATTTTGGATGATAATACCCGCTCGCCCGAATGACTTCGGTCGCTCAGGAGGGGGGATCCAGATCTTAGAGTTTTAGATTTTACATTGTCATTTTCAATTTTACCTTCCCGCCCGTTCAGACGGGATTTTTTCATTTTTAATCAACTCCAATCTCCGCTTCTTTCCTCCCATCTATCAATCATTCTCCATAAGCTCCTTTAGTCATCTTTCCCTAATCTTCCGATACCAACAGTACATTTTGTAATAATAGTCGAGTAACGGCCATTCGTAAATAGGTTGATAATATTTTGAGTGACCGCCAAAACCTTCCTTGAAACGACTGACGCCCGCCCATTTATCACTATCAACACCCCAAAAATCATAATTTTTAAAACCTTCTTCTTTCGCACGCTTAATCGTCTCATAATGAAGAAGATACGGCCCCATAAGATTGCGATTTTCATTGCTTGAAGCACCGTGCAAGTAAAAAACTGTTTGGTTAAAAAATAGAATCATATTGGCACAGATAATTTTTCCGTTGTGTTTCGCCAAAGATAAAAGCACTTTATTGCCCGGCAAGCTTTGCGGAGTTTTTAAAATATTACGATAGTGCTCAAAGCTATGCGGTTTAAATTGACCTCTTTTAGCCGTTATTAAATGCAATTTAAAAAATGCCCTTAAATCCTTTTCTTTATCACTCCAGACCACTTCAACCCCTTTTTTGGCGGCCAATTTTATATTATAACGAGTTTTACTTTTCATTTGAGCCATAATTCTCTCTTCGTCTTGGGTTAGGTCAATAACCAAAGTTTTCTTGGGAGGACGAGTTCGCGCCAAAGAAGGGAAGAAGTTCCAACAAAAATTAGCCTCTAGGAAATCAGTTTCAAAATAGTAGTTTGACTCAATATCTTTGGGAGAAATCAGCGTGCTGGCCGGCGGACTGAAACGCCAAAAAATTCCTTTGTCTTTTTTGCCGATGAAACGATGAATGTCTTCCAGAATTTCCGCCACTTCAAAGTTGGAAAGACTCTTGCTCCAAACCGGCCCCCAGAGTGATTCAAAATAAAAAAACCCCCCTCGGGTCATTATTTTTTTCTCCAAAAGAAACAAAGCAAGGATTTTTTTATTTTTTCTAACCGCGAAGCGCTCAATCTTTCTTCCTTCTTTCTGCAAAACCTCTCCCCACCAAAAACTTTGCAAAAAGTTATTCGGTTTATTTTTAGCCACAAATTTTTCCCACCTTTCCGGATTTGAAAAATTATCAATCTTCATATAAATTTCAAACTAAAGCTAAAAGGATAAAAGATCGATTAAACGATTAAGCACCAGTGAACAAAAAATTCCCATCACGAAACCGGCTAAAATTTCAGCCGGTCGATGACCGACCCGTTCTTTTAATTTAAACGAATCTCGATCTTCCTCTACTCTAAGATGATCGAGCAAATTATTCAAGGTCCGACCGTAAGAGCCAATATACATTCTCAGTCTTAAAGCGTCGCTCACCACAAGAACAGTTATTATTAACGCTACGGCAAAGGCGGGAGAGGAAACTCCGGCTCGATAGCCGATAGAGCAGATTAAAGCACTCATCATAGCAGTATGAGAAGATGGCATATGTCCGTATTCCAAAAGAAATCTCCAATCAAGCCCATGTTTAAGCGAAAAAAGAATAAATTTAACAAACTGAGCTAGAAGCCCACAAGTCAAAGGTACAATAATAAGCGCGTAATCCTCCATCATACTATTTTATTTTCTTATTTTTGTTTCAATTTATTTTAAACCCCTAAAAAATAAATTTCAATTTCTGATTTTATTTTGTTATTCTAATTGAGTAACAAAAATTTTTTTAAGCTAATTATGACAAAAAAATATACCACCTGGAAGATTATTCCGCCCGCCCCTAAAGAATTTAAAAAGAAAATTAAAGGCTATTCCGAGGTAATTATCGATCTTCTTCATTCGCGCCTTGGTGATAATCCGAAAGAAGTAGGAGAGTTTTTCGAACCGAATTATGAAAAAGGAGTTTATGATCCTTTTATCCTGAAAGATATGGAAAAAGCAGTGTCTCGCATTCTTGAGGCTCGTAAAAAAAAGGAAAAAGTGATAATTTTCGGCGACTACGATGTGGATGGGATAACCAGTTCCGCCGTCTTAACCGATGTTTTCACCAAATTAAAAATCGAAAACTCAATCTATATTCCCGATCGAGGGAAAGAAGGATATGGCATGAACGAAAAAGCGGTAAAATATTTAGCGCGCAAAAAAACCAATTTAATCGTGACAGTTGATTGTGGCGTTAGAGACTTAAAAGAAATCGAACTGGCCAAAAAGCTTGGAATGGAGGTAGTCGTTTCTGATCATCATTTACCGGGGAAACAGCTCCCCAAAGCGGTTGCCGTTATTAACCCTCATCGCAAAGACGATATTTATCCGTGGAAAGATTTGGCCGGCGTAGGCGTCGCCTTCAAATTGGCCTGTGCGTTAATTAAAAAATCACCTAAAGGAATTTTTCGTGAGGGGTATGAAAAATGGTTGCTTGACTTGGTAGCGCTCGGCACTGTAGCCGATATGGTACCCCTAAAAAAAGAAAATCGGGTATTGGTCAAATATGGGCTGGTCGTGCTTAGCAAAACTAAAAGATTGGGGATAAAGGCTCTTTTTAAAAAATCTCGCCTTTCGCTGTCCCCCAAAGATATCCCCAACACCGGCCAGATTAGTTTTCAAATCGCTCCTCGACTCAATTCCGCCGGCCGGATGGACCACGCCAACACCGCTTTTTGTCTGGTCACCAGTCAAGACGAGAAGGAAACAGAGCTAATCGCCGATAATTTAGAACTAAAAAATGGACGACGCCAACGCGTGACCGAAAAAATTGTCAAAGAAATCGAAAAAAAAATCGATCTCAACCAGAAAGTTGTTTTTCTCGGCGGAGAAGATTGGCCGATTGGAATTCTTGGTTTAGTAGCCGGTCGAATTTGTGATCGCTTCTGTCGCCCCACTTTCATTTTCAACAAGGATAAAAACGGCTGTCGTGGCTCCATTAGATCGATTCCGAAGTTCAAAGTAGTTAAAGCTCTCGAAGAATGCAAAGAATTTTTTTCCGAATACGGTGGTCACGACATGGCCGGCGGTTTTGTTTTCCCGCTTAAAAATCTCAAACCCCTACAAAAAAAAGTTGAAACTATCGCCCAAAGAACCCTCAAAGAAAAAGATTTATCTTCAGAAACTCTAATTGATCGTCGCCTAAAATTTTCCGAGATCGATTGGCAACTGATTAAAGATCTAAGCCTTATGGAGCCGTTCGGGGTAGGGAATCCAGCTCCGCTTTTTCTGGCGGAGCGCGTCACTCTCGATCATTGCCAAATCGTCGGTAATGGCAACAAACACCTGAAAATGAGGTTGCGAGAGGATAATTTCTTTTTTGAGGCCATCGCCTTCGGTAAGGGCGAACGCTTCTGCCATCTCATTGACCGACAAAACCCTCTCTTGGATGTAGTTTTTGAGCTTGCTAACGACGAATGGAACGGAAACAAGCGCATTCAGCTACTCGTTCGAGAAATGCGCCAAAGCCCTAAATAAATTATTTTATAGAGAAAACAGTTTTCTAAGTTTTAGCTTTATTTCTTTTGTCTTTTGGTCAGAAATTCTGCCCAGTTGACCGACCACTCCTTCCTTCGGTAAAGTCAAAAGTTTATTCAGCTTTATTGATGAATTGGCCTTTAGACCTGAGTTCTTAAAGTCGGGATCTGTTTTTTTAATCAAAACATCACTTTTCATTGCATTGCCTTCAATATTGCTAGTAATATACGCCAGTGTAATTTCTTCATGTTTTCCCTGAGGTTCAGTAAGACAAAGAACTGGACGGTATTTATTGGTTTTCAAGTCAGAGAAGGGAAAGGGAGCTAAAAAAATTCCGTATCGCCACTTAAAGGCAGGTTGCTTTTTCATCTATTTTTTTTAATGTCTTTTAAAGAATAAAGATTCTCATCTTTATCTTTTTCATCCTCAAAGCCCCCATAAGAAGGGCTACTTTTAAGCATATCCAGGTATTCATCGCGTCCTTTGATTTCGGTAATAATTTTCTTTATCACGTAATCGGCCTCCAAGTCGTTTTCATAAGGCTCAATGCGAAAAACTGGCTTTGAATTTCGAATAACGATGAAGGACTTACCGGCCAAAGCCTGCTCGGATATTTCCTTTAATCGCCCATGGAGCTCTCTTATCCCGACAATATTAGTTTGCATAAAAAATGTTTAACATTTGTTAATACATTTTTGCAGCACTTTATTTTTCAGTCAAACGATCAAAAAAGCCCTAAATAAATTATTGTGCGACACTAAACTCTTGACAAAAAATAAATAAGTGCTAGAAGTAACCATCTTTGAATAAGCTCTGCTTTTATGCTTATTAAGGTGTTCTTTATAAAAACAGCCGTCCGACATTCAATCTTTTTTCTTTCTTTTTTAAAGGAGGGGGAATGATTTTTCCTTCGGGATTTACTTAGCGGGGATAACTCTCCGGTCGAAATCGTTTCGATCGTTAAGTTTCTTGATTAATTATTGTGAATCGCTAAAAAATTTTCCGGAGTGACGAAAGGATTTCGCAACAGGGCAACCGACTTTTAATCGTCAAGTAATTGGCTGATTAAGAGTACTCATTAGCCGATTGTTGTGAATAACTTTCGACTCCAGAAGGAGGAGGAAATGAATTTTCCTTCGGGATTTCTCTAAAAGGATGTAAAAATATCCAGGGAGCTGTTGCGACTGCAGCGCAACAAAAACGCTCCCATCCACGGCGGGAATGCTAACCATTCGAGTTTATACGCTGGGTCTATCGCGAGCCTGACGAGGTTCCGCACCAAAGCTCAGCCGCGCCCTAAAGTTTCTTTAAGAAACAAGGGCCCTGCTCAAAATTTGAGCAAATAAATAGAACTCGAAAAATTCCCGCTATATAACCACAAAGGATCTGTCCACGACAGGTCCTTTTTTATTGCCCTAATCGCGAGATTTAGTACTGTATAAAGGCTATTTCAGACTCTCCCAACCAAAAACAGAGCAGGGAAGGATCTTCCGGTGGAACGCTGATCAAAAAAGCAGACTAACCGGAAACCAAAAGAGCACCAAACTAAAAACCCGAAAGGGGAACAAAAAAATTTTCCGAAGAGGGAAGGCGAGGGAATTAATTATTTAAATTTATTTTTCTTTTTTCATAAAGTTCGATTTTTGAGAAAAGGGAACCCCCTTTTTCGACTCCATTTCCAAATTGGAGTAGCGTCGCACAAGGTATCTTATGCGACAAGAGGGTGGGGTAGCGGGGAAGAAAAACGGAATCCCGCAGAAGAGTGCCAAAAAGTAGAGGCAAATCGATCCTAAAAATGGCTTCCAAATTTGCGTTTTAAGGCCGGTTTAATCCTGAAGTGGTGTCTTTAGGCGTCTATTCCCCCAAAATGCTCAATTCCTCTTTTTCCTTCTTGGATGTCAATTTTTGAATTTTTGCCAAAATCAGCCCCGGGAACGCAAAACAAAAAAATCAAGCTCCGGTCGCAAAATTAATTTTTCTCCCCTTCTCCGCTGTTTTGACAAAAAAAATGAAGCGCAAGTAGCAAGATCTCTAGTTTATGTGAGAAAAAAACTCTTTTTTCTTTAATTCAAAAAACAACCCTCCCTGCCCCTCTTCCCTCCTCCACTCCCCGAAGTGTCGCACAATATTTATAAAACGGTTTCTATCGTTGACAAAATGCATATTTCGATGTTAGATTTAGCGGTCGAAAAGTACTTTACAAGGAGGTAGCCGCCATGAGCAATGTTCTGCTAAAAACCTATTTTTGGAAAATCCTAGCCAATAAGATTTTAAATGGTTCCCACTTTGCAATCAGAAACTCCGGATTGACAAAAATTCACCCAGCCGTAATTATGCTTCCCGACATTCTTGTTCTTGTGTTCGTGACAATGCTACAAATGAAACAAATTTATTTGGGAGAAATGTCACAGAAAGAACTTTTTGTTAACGGGACAAACGGCGAAACAGCCATTACTTTTTGGATAGCCATATCTTTTATTCACTTTTTTTTGAGTGGATATTTGAAGAAATGGGAAGCAAGAAATAATAACAATGGTCTTTTTTGGCCAACATTTGGGATTTCAACTTTTTTAAGTTCCCTCTTGCTCTGTGCGGGACTTTATTCAACTCCAATTTTATTATCCGTGGTATTTTTACTACTGATGATTAGCGGCATTCATCATGTTATCAATGATTACCTCAAATCAATCAAAGATGCCTAAGGCATTGTAATAATCGCTATAGAATTTTTTATAGCGATTTTTTATTTCTAAAAAAACTTAAATTTTTTATGCCACAAAAAAGGCGGGTTCAGAACCCCGCCATTTTATTCATTCCAAGATCCGCGATCCAACAACCAAGATTGAGCAGATCTCTCGGACCCGCCCCCTACTGCGCGACTACAGCCAAAATATCTTCCGATTTTAAAATCAGATATTCTTGTTTGTCGATTTTGACTTCCGTTCCGCTATACTTGGCGAAAATAACATCATCGCCGACCTTGACTTTGATTTTTTCACTCTCTCCGATGGCCTTCACTTCCCCGATCTGCGGTCGATCTTCACTGGCCGTTTCCGGCAAAACGATTCCGCTTTCCGTTTTCTGCTCCTGTTTTTTCAT
>CALFZX010000062.1 GCA_937952315.1 uncultured bacterium | reverse complement strand
AGTCATTGGTGCCAAGTGGATCAACATAATATTCAAAAGTACCTCCGGCTAAAGTCAAATCACCGGTAGTTTGATCGGAAGCGGCCGAATTGCCAACAGCATCAAAAACAGAATCATTGCTCGCCGGTCTAATATTTATTTTTTCCGTACCGTAAGGATTACCCGTCAAGGAAAGCATAGCTCGAACAGCGGTTTCTCCTCCGGTCAAGGAGCTACCGTCGGTTCTGGTAAGAGTGCTGATGCTGGCAGCGGTAACTCCGCCCGCAGTTAAAGTCAGATTGAAATCAGATGGTTCCAGAGCTCCCGTGCCACCGGCAGTGTTGTAAACACCCTCAGAAAAATTGATATCTACGAAAGTGTTGTCGGAAGCCAAAGTGGCAGAAGTAATGGTTGGGTCAATATCATCCGTGCCTTGAGATTCAAAAGAACCGATATCCATCGTTCCGTTTCTCGCCTTCCCTCTTTGGTCATTAACGGGTGGAGTGACTTGATTGCCGTCCGGTCCATGGGCTGTGTCGTTACCGGCGTTGATAGCGGGACTACCACTGAGAAGAGCAAGTGTCTTAGTGCCGTTTGAGGCGCCATTGTTGGATAATGAAGATGCCCAAGGTGTTCCACTTTGGATACCGACTATATTTCCGTTGACTCCGTTGGTGAAAGTATACTTAGCCCCACCCGCTTGAGTCTCTATTATATTGTATCCTCCGTCGATAATCTCCGGTCGATCATCAAGATAATAGCCGTAATTGAGATCGATAGCTGTGTAATAAACACTATCCGGATCTTCAATCAGATTATTTTTTAAATAAACATAAACATAATTGTTGGAATTAAAAACACCGTGTCCGTTAACGCTACCTTGATAAATCGTATTGTTAGTGAGAACTAAATGAGCATTAAGCTCCAAGGCGATAGCGCCTCCGCTGTGGGTGACGAGTTTTTGTAAAAAGTGCTATTGGTTACTTTGGTTGTTAACTCGGGGTGATTATAAGTGCTAACGCCAAGACCTCCTCCGCAGGAAGAATCTCCACAGTCGTTGTTGCTGATAGTGCTGTTGTTGATATTTAAATTACCTCTATTGTTAATTCCTCCAGCTCCCCATCCACTGTAATCATTATCATCGATAACACAATCCAGAATATTTAAAGTGGTGGCGTAATTTGTTTGTGAAATGCCCGCCCCGCTTTCGCCTCTTCCATATCTGATAGTGAGATTTTGAAGAGTTATATTTTGGTTGTCTCCAATGTAGATAACCCGAGAAGTGCTGGTTGCCGTGCTGGCCGCCGATTGAATAAAAGTATTGCTAGCGCTATCTCCTTTCAAGGTTAAATTGGTAAAACTTCTGTTGATAGAGAGATCAACATTATTTTGAATGTAGGTGCCGGCTGCAATATTTATTACTATCGTATCGGTGGTTGGGTTGGTAACATGGGATAAAGCGTAAGCAATCGTCTGCCAAGCACCTGCTCCCGAAGAGGTACCATGAGAAGCATCATTGGTGCCAAGCGGGTCAACATAGTATTCAGTAGCATGAGCTTTGGCAACACCGAAAACAAAAAAAGTCAGGATAATCGAAATTAAAAAACCCAACTTTTGAAATTTTATTTTCATTTTTATTTTTTTGTTACAATTTTTTAAAATTATAAATGATTTTAAAAAAATAAAAGATATAGGATAATATAAATATGAATAATAAAAAAATAGTAATTAAGTGAAGAAAATCTTAAGTGATATCGGCAAAAATAGAGAGAAGAAAATAATCGGAGCAAACGCGTTTTTCTCTATGTGCTTGGTTTTGTTTTTTTTAATTTTTACGCTTCCCTTTCTGGCCGGAGCAAAAAATTATCAGTTTAAAAAAAACAAAAAAGAAATTGTCGAGGAGAATTTAAACAAAATTAAAATTGATAATAAAAAAAAGGAAAAACAAAAAGTTAAAATTGTACCCGGAGAAATCTTGGTAAAGTTTAAAGAGAAAAAAATTAATCTCAAAAAATTTAGCGATCAAAAAAATAAAAAGAAAAAAGATTTTATCGGCTCCGAAGAAGAACAAAAAATTAAAAATTTAGAAAAAAAATTCGGACTGAAGAAAAAAGACTTAATGGCTCAAGAGAATACCTCATTGATGAAAATAACCGATGAGGAGGCATTGGGAGAAAAAATGCAAAAAATCAAAAAATCTGTCGAAGTTGAATCGGTTCAACCAAACTTTAAATATTTTCCGGCTGACATCAATCCCGCCGATGACTCCGATTATGGGGAACAGTGGGGCTTAAATAATACCGGCCAAACAATCAATGCCGATTCTTTATATCACAATTCCAGCGGAACGGCCGATGCGGATGTAGATGCGCCGGAAGCCTGGGCAATTTCCGATGGAGGGGCAGACTCAATAATCGCCGCTATCCTAGATACGGGTGTCGCTTACAGTCATCCCGATCTTAACTCAAGTATGTGGGATGGATCGAGCTGTGTCAATGAAAATGGAGTGCCAATTGTCGGAGGTTGCATTCACGGATATGATTATGATGACAATGATAACGATCCGGCGCCTGATGACGACAGTTTGGATTCCGGATCTTTTTCTCACGGCACTCACATCGCCGGTATTGTTGCCGGGGCGGATGATGCTCAAGGCATAGTTGGTTTGGCGCCCAAAACAAAAATTATGGCTATAAAAGCGGCCGACCTCACAACCTCAGAACTGATTAAAGGGATAGCTTTTGCGGAACAGAATGGAGCTAAGATTATCAATGCCAGTTGGGGCGGGACGGGCGATCAGGGAGTGGAAGATGCTTTGCTGAAAAGTGCAATTAAGAATTTCGACGGTCTGTTTATTGCGGCGGCCGGTAATGATGGGGATAATATCGACCTCGATCCCTATATGCCTTGCTATTTCAAAAATGATCCTTTGGTCACTAATTTGATTTGTGTGGCGGCCACAAGCAAAAACGATGGATTAGCCGGATGGTCGAACTACGGAGAAAATTTAGTTTCCGTCGGAGCTCCCGGTGAAGATATCTATAGCACTATCGGGGAAACAAAAAATGCGGAAGAATATTTTGATGGAGACGCAAACGGCTCAGTGCCGAGTGGCTTCACGGAAGATGGGAATTGGCAAATTCAGCCGGCTCCGGACGCTTTGGATTGGATGACGGGAGATAAAGTTTTGTTTGCGGATACTTCTTTGCCTTATTCAGACTCATTGAACACCATTTTTGGAAATACAAATAATTACAATATGAGCGGAGCGACTACGGCACACATGTCTTTCTATGTAGCTTGTGACACAGAAAATGACGGCAACCCCGGTGTTTGGAAAGATTATTTAGCTTTAGAGATGAGTTCTAATGGAACTGATTTCACAGAAATTGATCGTTGGGACGAAGAAAATATTGATAATGATGACAGCGGAGGTTGGAAGATCGATATTTTCAACTCCTATATTAATCCAACTTATTTGACTGCGAATTTTAAATTCCGATTCCGTTGGGTAACGGATGGGGCTAACAATAATTACGGTGGTTGTATCGTAGATGAGCTAAAAATTAAAACTTATAAAAATAGTGTTGATAACGGTTATGATTATTATGATGGAACCTCGATGGCTACTCCATTCGTGGTTGGATTAGCCGGTTTGATCTGGGGAACAGAGGAAACTTTGTCGATAGCGCAAGTCAAAAATCTATTGCTTCGATCGGGAGATTCACTTCCCGCTTTAAACTACAAAACGGAAACCGGTCGCAGAATCAACGCCTATAAAGCAATCACTTCAAAAAGGATTGACAGTTTTGAGTTTTCTTCTCTTGGAGTCGATGGCACTATCAATGAAGGAGCTAAAACAATATCCTTTGAATTGCCCTATGGAACAAATATTTCTTCTCTTGCGCCAACGATTTCTTTTACGGGAGTGTCCGTCAGCCCGTCTTCCGGAACAGCGCAGAATTTTAGTAGCCCGGTCACTTATCGGATGACGGCATTGGACGGAACGACTGTCGACTATATTGTGACGGTCAATGTAGCCGCTGAGCTGGAAAAAAAGATCAATCTTTTTCAATTTGGATCTCTAAACCCGGCTGTGTCGGCGTCAATTAATGAGTCAAACAGGACGATTGAAGCAACTCTTCCTTATGGAGTTGATCGAACTGCCTTGGCGCCAACGATTTCTTTTGTCGGGGCCTCAATAAATCCGGCTAGTGGCGTGGCCCAAAATTTTTCTTCTCCCGTCACCTACACAATCACTGACGCTAACGGGGTGACTAAAAATTATACGGTTACGATCTCGTTGGCGAAAAATTCAGCCAAAAGGATTCTTTCATTCAATATCGATCATTTAAGAAAGCAGATTGTTGGCAATATTGATGAAAATAATAAAACAATCAAGCTTACTGTTCCTAACGGGACTAATATTTCTTCTCTGGTTCCTAACATTAATATAGAAGGAGTCTCAATAAATCCCACCTCTAATGTCGCACAAGATTTCAGCAGTTCGAAAATTTATACGGTGACGGCTGAGGATGGAACAACGGCAAGTTACGGAGTAACAGTCGAAATAACCGGCGAAGCGTATATTTCTCGCATTCAAAAATCGGGTAAGAAAAAGACTATAATTACAATTCAAAACTTGAATGTCTCCAAGAGTAAAAAATACAAACCGACTACCGGTTTTCTAAACGGACGCAGAGTGAGGATTAGCAAGTCAAGAATCTCTGGCAATCGCACGATCTTGACTATCAATTGGCCGTATAAAAAATGGCCTAGAGGTAGCTATTCTTTTAGTTTCAATTACAAAGTTCCAGTTTCAAAAAAAGCTTATATCGTAAGAAACTTTACTACGGCCGGTAACGATTTTTGGTTGTAAAACGATAACTAATTCTAGAAATAATCAATCATTATTGCTTTTTTGACTTCGGCTAAGGTTTGAGTGGCTGTTTTTTTTGCATTGATACTTCCCTGTTCCAAGATTTGCATAACTTTTTTCGGATCGCTCGCCAGTTTTTCGCGACGGGTTCTGATTGGGGTGATCAGACTAATTAACACCTCAACCAATCTTTTTTTAATAGAGACATCTCCTAATCCACCTTTACGATAAAGATTCTTCAATCTCTGAACTTCTTTTTTGTCCGGGTCAAAAGCGTCCAGATAAGTGAAAACTACATTACCTTTGACTTGCCCTGGGTCGGTCACTTTAATATGGCCCGGATCGGTGTACATGGCCATGACCTTTCTTTTGATTTCCTCGTCACTGTCTGACAAGTAAATGCCGTTGTTTAAGGATTTGCTGGCTTTGGCTTTGCCGTCGATACCGGGAAGGCGCGTTGTTTTTGAAAGAATCGGTTTGCAAGTTTTGAGAATTTTTTTATCGCGGCCGTAGATGGAATTGAATTTTCTGACGATATCATTCACTTGTTCCAAAATCGGCAACTGATCTTCTCCGACGGGAATTTCAGTGGCTTTGAAGGCGGTGATGTCCGCCGCTTGACTGACGGGATAAGTTAGAAAGCCGGCAGGCACATTCAGATCAAAACCTTTTTCGCGCATTTCATTTTTGACGGTCGGGTTGCGTTTAAGTTGGCCGACGCTGACTAAATTGAGAAAAAAAAGATTCAATTCCGCCAACTGAGGGACGGTTGATTGGATGAAAATAGTTGTTTTTTCGGGATCGAGACCGGCGGCCAAGTAGTCCAGAGCAACTTCCAAAACATTTTTTCTCACTTTTTCTGGATTGTCGTAGTTGTCCGTCAGTGCTTGAGCATCGGCAATCATGACGAATTGTTTATAGTCTTTTTGACTTTGAATTTTAATACGCGATTGGAGTGACCCAACAAAGTGACCGAGATGAAGCTTGCCTGTCGGCCGATCGCCTGTTAGAACTATTTTTTGCATATTCAAAAATTATTTTTAGTTAAAAAAATTAAGCAATTTTAAGGTGTAGCTGTTTTTCGTGTCCTTTATACCAAGACCTTTTTTAGCCAGTCGATCTCGAAGGGCGTCCGCTTTTTTGAAATCCCCCGCTCTCTTGGCGGCCGTTCGTTCGGCGATAATTTTTTTTATCTCAGCCAGACCACTTGTTTTTTTGAGGGTGGCTTGATATTGTTTATAAAGTTTCTCTGCGAAACCGAGAATAGAATCAACTTCCAAAATATATTTTTTAATTTCTCGTGCCTGGCTTTGACTCAATGAAGTTATGGATTTGTTAATTTGATTCATAAAATCAAAAAGTGCGGATAAAAAAAGACTGATATTAAGATCGTCGTCCAGCGAGGCAATCAGCGTTTTGCGATTTTGAGCGATCATTCTCTTGACACCGATCTTTTTGGCTCCCGTTTTATTTTTAATTGCATCCAGATCGGAAAGCAGATTAATAAATTTTTCCGCTATGGCTTTTGACTCCTCTAGCCCCTTCAAACTGAAATCCAAGGTTTGGCGATAGTGAGCTTTGAGAAGCATGATACGAATCAGAAGCGGATTGAATTTCTTGATATTATTGTCTCTGAGTGTGTAGAAATTATTGAGCGATTTGGACATTTTTTGACCCTCGATGGTCAAGTGGCCGTTGTGCAACCAAAAATTGGAAAACTTTTTGCCGGTGGCCGCCTCCGATTGGGCGATTTCATTGGTGTGATGAGGGAAGATCAAATCAACTCCGCCGGCATGAATGTCAAATGATTGACCCAAATATTTCATGCTCATGGCGGAACACTCAATGTGCCAACCGGGCCTTCCCTTGCCCAGTTCTGTGACCCAACAAACTTTACCGTCGTCCGGTTTCCAACTTTTCCAGAGAACAAAATCACCAGCGTCTTCTTTTTCATATTCGTCTTCGCCTAGACGACGATCGGCGTTTTCTTTCAAGCTTTGTTTTTCTAGGAGTGCCAGTTTTCCGTAAGGTTTGAATTTTTTGATATTGAAATAAACGGAGCCGTCACTGGCTTGGTAGGTGTAGCCTTTCCGGTCGAGCGTCTTGACCAGTGTGACCATCTCCTTAATGTGCTTGGTGGCAAAAGGAATTATGTCGGCCGGTTCAATATTAATTTTCGCCAAATCTTCCATAAAAGCTTTGAAATAAAATTGAGTGAAATCCTTGAGAGTCTTTTTTTCTTTTTGGCTGTTGCGAATTGTTTTGTCGTCCACATCCGTAATGTTCATTACATGAGTGACTTTGAATTTGCGGAATTTCAAATATCTTTTGAGCAGATCGACAAAAACATAGGCGCGTAAATTCCCTAGGTGAACAAAATTATAGACGGTCGGTCCGCAGCCGTAAAGCCCAACCCGACCTTTTTTGATAGGTTTAAAAATTTCTTTTTTTCGGCTAAGAGTATTATATAATTTTAGCATATTTCTGGATAAAATAAATCATCTTTATTTATGCTAACACGACGAAAATATTTGGAAAAGAATTTTTTCATCTGACCTATCCCGTAATAATCCTTATGGAACCAACTACGAATCGTGATATCGGCACTGGGAGAAAAAATAATGTTTTGAGCTTTGGTTTTTTAAAGGTAAAATTTTCTGAAGTCTTTTAATTATTGAAAATAAAAAAATGCCTTCCTTCGAAAAGTTCCCCTCCCCCCTCGACCAATCGAGAAAAAATATTGAAGTAACAGAAGCGGAGAAAAAAAAGAGCAGGGAGAAAGAATTGGAAGTAATCTTTGAAGAAGCGATTGAGTTTGCTTGGAAAGTCAACGAAGGTAATAACGGAATTGTTTGCCTTTTTGAAATGGATAAAGCGGAAGAGCATATTCAAAAAGCTTTTTTTGAGCTCAATGAAAGAATCGCCGATAAAGGAAGTTTGATTAACAAGATTTTGAAAATTTATCATCCCGGTGAAGGAATGAAAGAATTCTCTCTACAGAAAGAATTTTGGCAGACAGTAGAAAATCATCCTGAAAAAGACAGGATGATGAAAATTCCGGAGCCGTTTATTTTTAAAGAGATCCCAATCAAATCTAAAAGTGTTCAAAAAAAATTAGACAAGTGGGGCTTCAAACTGCCGACTTTCACTCTGCCGGAGGAACTGAAAAATAAAATCAAAAGAGAAAAAAGAGAAACGCTGAACGGGCCGATGAGAGAAGTTGATTTTACGGAAAAAGAATTGGAAATTTTGAATAAATTTGTGGAGGAGGAAAAAAATTTCAAGATTCCCGAGACGAGGTTAGAAATGTTTTTGATGGACAATGTAGAGTTTGGCGAAGATCTGGCGACAATTTTCTATCAAGAAGTAATTAAAAATCATCCCGGAGCGGCTGATTGGGGAAACAGTGCCGAAGGCATGGGCATAGATCAAATGCAGGATAAGATTTCCCAAATCTTTGATTTTAAGAGACCGGGCGGGAAACATGTTAGAGCAGAGGACAGAATTTTTGAGGATGAAATGGTGAAAAAACAAAATGCATCAGCGGTGAGGCAGTATTTGATTCGAGAGACGGATTTTACGATTGACAAAGATCAATTTGAAAAAATTGAGCGGACAATAAATTTTCTAAATGGGAAGGGTCTTTTCCATCGCGATCTTCACGAGAGAAACATTATGTTTGATAAAGAAGGAGAAGTCTACTTGGTTGATTTCGGTAGTGCCAAAAAAGAAGATTCGGTTAATGCTCGGGAGAGTGTGTATGAAGAGGGCGAAAAAATTTTTATTCGAGATAAAAACATTGTAGAGAAACTTAAAATTTTTACTAATTCGCAGGAGAAAAGACAACTGCTAGAAAAAGCTAAGGGAACTTTTTCTGATTTTCATCATTTAAATAAAACTGTTTGGAGAGAGGGAGGAGAAGAATGGAATAATTTTATGGCCGAATTGGATGAAAAAAAATTAACTTCGACGGAAGCGGACAATCTTTTAAAGGAAAAAACCGAATTTTTCTTTCGAAAAACAGCCGGTAAAGGGATTGGTGATTTTAAGGAAATAGAACTACGAATAGAAATGTTTTTGACCGCCAAACTTTTAGATTGTTTACCGGAGGAAAATCAGGCGGAATGGGCGGAAAAGCATTTTTCCGAGCTGGTTGGAAAATGCGGTAAGCAAAATTATTTGCTGGGAAAAGTATCCGGTTTTCGTTATTGGTTTCAAATAGAAAAAGGCCTAACCGTTGGGTCAGGCCGTCGCAAATAGGGGTTTAAAAATTTGCTAAGAATTGCTCCAATTTGGAGCGAGAGAACCGAGCGATAACGGCTCCTCGAGATTCTTTGCGTAGAAGAATTTCATCTGTTTTTTTTGAGAAACCCACTTTGTAGCCTCTCTTGCGGAAAGCTTTTTTAAAAAAGGCTATTTTCTTTTCGTTGCGTCTCCTCCTTTCGACTTCCGTCATATTATTTTGGTTACTTTTGTCCTTTTTTCTTCCTCTTAAAAACATACTTTTTTTCCTTCCTACCCCCAAAGCCCCTTCACCCTCCCGAATTAATTAAAGTTTCAGGGACTAGGGTTTTTATTCTCCTTTTTCTTTTTTGGCAAGGGTTTTTCGAGGGTTTTCTTAAGATTTATGTAGCCGAGCGGCGTAGTTGAAAGCGTAAAAATATTTTTGCCAGCTTTGATCTGTTGATTTGTATTCGTTGTCGAAGGCCAGATAGTCAATTAACATTTCTTTCATTCGAAGAATTTCTTTGAGGCGAAATCGGTTTTTTCGATCTTCTACTGTCAAATAAATCAATTCCAAAGCTCTTTCTAAAGCCTTGAAGCTATAGTCGTCATTTCCTTTATTTTTCCAGTTTATGGAGCGCTCCACTTCGCTACCGATATTGGCCATTTGTTCAAAAAAAGAAAGCTCGAACCAACGACCCGTAGCCAAATTTTTGTGTTGAAAATTCATTGGCTAACAAGTTTATTAACAATAGAAAGTATCTTTTCTTGAATTTTTGAATCTTCAACTCCACGCGAGCGATTGTTCTGAGAGGGTCTGAGATTTATCATCGAATCAAATTCGACAAAATCTTTCCCGTTCAAGTCAGGGTAAAGATTTATTCCCCAAAGATTTTCCTGTTTCGAACCATTTTCGAGTAATAATTTTTCTTCATCCGCATGGAGATCGGCGTCGACTACCATAATCTCTCGTCTAATATCTACTACGGCTTTTACGAGATTATCAAACATATTTTTAGACATTTTTTTCAATTCGGCTCTGGGAATTGTTTTGTCGATGATTTTCATTTTGCAAAATTTGATGAGTATTTACGAGACAATAATAATCTAGCAAAAAAGAAAATAAAAAACCAGAAAATATTTTATGCCGTTTTTTTCCATGTGCTTAAATTTAATTGTTTCTATTTTAATTGGTATTTATTAACTAAAAAATTTTTCAATTTTATTTTTTCTTCTTATAATCAAAAAAAGTTAAATTAATGCAAACAAAAATAAAAAAGTTAATAAAAAATAAGATGGTTAGGCTTTGGAATTTGAGGAAAGAAAAGACAAAACTTCAGAAGTTTTCAGCTCTTTTATCTATGGGGCTGATTTTTGCGTTGGCCTTGGCCGTTTACGGTGTTTTGGGCATTGCTCCGCAGGAAAAAAATAACGAAACAGAGACCGTTGATTCTCAAGATTCAATCGGAGAAACGCTTTTAAAATCAGTTTCCAAGAAAAAGAAAAAATCGGCTAAGAAAAAGAAACAAATTAAAATGGTGGCCGGTTCTACTTTTGTCGCTTCGAGCGAGCCTGCTTCCGTCTCTCCGTTATCATGCCCCGGAGATAGTCAACTGATGTGGAATGGTCAAAGATTTTATTGTCTTCCAAAAACAGATCATTATTCATCGAGTATCGCTGTCACGGGGGATGCTACAAAAACAATCACTATAGCAAGAAATGGAACAACGGATATTTCCACTATTTTTGTTGATAAAGATACCCTTTATACTGCCGGCAGCGGAATGACTTTGAGCGTTGATAATACTTTCTCGATAGCAAACAAGGGTGTGACTAACGATATGCTGGTCGGAACGGATATCTCGACTGTCGGAACGATTACCTCTGGGGTTTGGAACGGAAGCACTATCGCTGTCTCAAATGGAGGAACGGGCTCAACCAACGGATCAATAAACGGAACGGGAGAATTAGTTTTTTCTTCAGGCGGGACGAACCAAAACATCGTTCTTATGCCCAGCGGGACAGGCGGAGTGGGTATTGGTGTTACTGCGCCAACTTCCAAGCTGGAAATAAAAGGAACAAATTCAGAGGCCACGATTGACTCAGCAGACAAAGCGATTAATGGAAATTTTGCTACCAGCGCCAGTTGGATTTTTGGAACGGGCTGGTCTTTTGATGCTGTTAATTTTGAGGCCGATCACGCTGTCGGGAATACGGCAGATTTGGAAGAAGATGTTTCTGCCGTTTCCGGAGAAGTTTATCAAGTTACCTTTACGGTCAAGAATTTAACGAGCGGCCAGGTTGTCCCTTCAATCGGTGGCGGGGTCGGAACAGCTGTTTCTTCTAACTCCACCTCTATTCAGTATATTACTGCAGTTTCAAGTGGAAATTTAAAATTTACCCCCCTGACTAATTTTGACGGATCGATTGATAATATCATTGTGAAAAAAGTTAATTTCTCGCAAGCCCTGATTTCTCTTAGGAACAGTGATGACTCAGTCAATTTGGAAATCAGATCTTCAACTACCTCCTTTGACAACACTTATATTGGCAAGGATGCCGGAAAATCTCAGTTGGCAAATGTTGGTGAAAATACGGCTGTTGGAAAATCCGCTATGATGTATAACACCACCGGTTATTACAATAATGCTTTCGGCTCTTCCGCTTTGAAAAACAACACTTCCGGAGTGGCCAATCAGGCTTTTGGCCGAAACGCTTTGAGCTCCAACACAACCGGCTGGTATAATGTGGGAATCGGCTATCAGGCTTTACAGGGAAACATTTCCGGTCAGTATAACACTGCTGTTCAGTCTTCCGCCCTCTTGAACAACACCACCGGCAACTATAATCTGGGAATCGGCTTTGAATCCCTCAAGGACAACACAACCGGAAGTGCCAATATCGCTTTGGGACACCAGGCCGGCTATTCCACGACCGGTTCGAACAACCAATTTATTGGTTATCAATCAGGATATAATAATTCAGCCGGATCGGGTAATGTTTTTTTGGGTCATCAGGCGGGATATTATGAAACCGGAAGCAATAAACTTTTCATAGATAATACCAAGAGAGCTTCCGAATCGGACGCCAGAAGCAAAGCTTTGGTTTATGGAGTTTTTGACGATGTTGTGGACAATCAAATGGTGAAAATCAATGGAGGCTTAGTGGTGGGTGCTCCCTCGGGAGGCAATCAGGGGGCCGGTACAATCAATGCGGAGGGTCTTTATGCCCAAGGTATTTTTATTCAAAACACTGTTCCCTTTGTTCCGGACTATGTGTTTGATAAATATTACGATGGGGTCTTGAAGCCGGAAGATGCTCTTACGCGCGGAGATTACAATATTATGACCATAGATCAAATGGAAGAATATACTCGAGAGCATCATCATCTTCCGACTATTCCCGGTCGAAATGAATGGCAGGAAAGTGGCAACATTTCTCTGGGAGTTCTGACCAATCACCTCTGGGAAACAGTAGAAACGCAAGCGATTTATGTGGCGGAACTGAACAATAGAACGAAAGTTTTGGAAGTGAACGATAATAATCAGCTGGAAAACAATAATCAACAGGAGATAGCGCAGGAAGATAGCGAGAAAAAAATTGGAGAATTGGAAACGAAAATTGCCGATTTGGAAACAAAAGTTGCCAGTTTTGTCCAAAACAGTAATATTAATGATAACAACAGCGCCTCGGAGGAGCCTTCGATCGAAAAGGACGATTCGGAAGTCGCTTTCCACATCTCAGAAAATGTCCTTTCTTTTTTGAAAGAGGTGCTCTTTAGCTTCAAGGTAACTTTTGAAAAGGCGGTAACATTTCTTTCCGACGCAACTTTCAAGGGGGATGTGAAATTTGAGGGTGAAATTGAGGAAAACGGCCATGCCATCTCGGGGAATGAGGCCGGAATTGTAAAAATTGAAAAAGGAGAAAAATCCGTGGAAGTGAATTTTGCAAAAGCTTTTGCAGGAGACCCGGTAGTAATAGTTTCCCCGATTGCTCAAACTGCCGTTTACTCGGTTGAAGAAATCAGCTCGAAAGGTTTTAAGATAAAGCTGTCAGAAGAAGCTGATGAGGATATTAAATTCAATTGGATTGCCCAGATGAGCACGGAAGGATTTTCCGCCAGTGACGCTGAGAACGAGAACAACAATTCAGAAATTCAATCAGAAAGTCCATCGGAAAACACAAACTCTTCCCTTCCCAAAGAGACTGTCTCCCAATCGCAAAATGAAAATCAAAACGATAATGTTTCACAAAATGACAACTCGAGCTCAACTGAACCTTAAGGAGGATGCTTGTAAGGCTGTTTTGTTCTTTTGATAATGGGTTAATATCAACCGGTCAATATTAACCCTCCCCTCTCGGATCCATTGCCAAACTTGTGCAAAGTTCAGATTAATAAATATATAATAAAAGAGCCACGAAATGGCTCTTTTATAGTGCTCCGCTGGCTGGGGCAAGTTCGAACCTGAGAAATATATTTATTAAATCTTTTTTTAAGCTAGAATAAAAATATATGTTAGAAAGCGTCTAGAAATTAAAAAGGATTGGGTTTAAGATATAATAAATTTTTATGAGTCATAAAAAAAGTAATAGCCCCTACAATTTACTGGCTCAGTCTTATGATGAATCTACAAACTTAGCTATATTTAACATCTATAAGTCTATGATTGGCGAGGTCGGAAAACAACGAATATTGGATTTAGGATGCGGTACGGGTATGCTATTGGAACATTATTCCTCAAACAATGAAACTTATGGCATTGATGAATCACCAGAGATGATTAAGATAGCTAGAGGGAGAGACAAAAATACTGATTATTCTATTGGCAATATTAGAGATTTTAAAATGGATAAAAAATTCAATTTGATTGTTTGTGCTTATGATACTATAAACCACCTTCCAACCATAAAAGATTGGAATAAATTATTTAAAAATGTAGCCAATCACTTAGATGATGACGGGATTTTTATTTTTGATTTTGTTACTCCTCAAGGATTTAAAAATTATGGTGGATATACATCGTTTACAAAAATTGGCGATGACTATTTGATAAAGCAAGTAGAAAGTAAAGATAAAGTATGTCATTGGGAAATACATTCATTCACCAAAACATCAAAAACATCATATAACCACCAAAAAGCCATAGTTAAAGAATATACATTTTTAAAAGAAGCGGTTATTCAAAAAATCAAAACTTATTTCACAATTGTTAAAATCCAAAAAGAAAAAAATAACAGATTGATAATTAAAACAAGAAAAAAGCGACTCTATAGTTATTGAGTCGCTTTCGAAGCATCTTTGTCTAAAGTCCTAATCTTGCTTTAATTTTTGATTCTGTAGCAAAAGTGTATTTCTCCTGTGAACATATTGAGCGCAATATGTCAGATCTTGGGTAAATTTTTCAATTCAAAACTATTCGAGTATCTCAGCAACTTTTTCGTCAATCAATCTCTCTTTTTGGTCATGAGTCAGCTTCTTTCTCTTAACTTCGTCCTCGAATTCAAGATGAACTATTTCGTGAACAATTGTTTCTGCTATTTGTTTTGGGGTTCGAAAAACATTAACATATACTTTGTCAGGAAGATCGTAGCTTCCGTAAGTTCCATATTTCGTTAAATAAATTTTGTAGTATTTTGATACGGTAACTTTCTTTTCTAATTTTATCTTATATTTTTCAAATTCTTTTTTGACATCAGAGGTAATTTTTTTATAATTTATCTTTTTTATAACATTCGTTCCAAAAAGGTAATAATGATAGCCCTCCCGATTAAGCCAACTCCTATACTGTATGGTCTGAGAAATAATTTTAAGATCAATTAAATGGCTGTGCTTGAAAACGATTTTTAACATTTAGACGTTTAAATTATTTAGGCTATTACAGATGTTATCCATAATAGCCTTTTTTTTTGTTAACGCCGACATTGGCACTGACACAACGGAGAGGCATTATAGCCTTCCGGACGATCTTCCTCTTTTTGTTTGACTGGTATTTTTGGACCATTCAAACTTTTAAAAAGTATAATCGCTTTCACAGTTTCACCTCCTTCCGCCAGCCGGCAAATCCGTCTGGCAATATAGCTATGGGTTGAACTTTCTTACAGCCCAACTAGCTACTTCTTTAGCACTGATATCTAAAAGCTCTTCGCAGATATACTCTTCCGGATTAAAAGATCCCCAGGTTAATGGACATCCACAATTACACAAAGCCCATAAATCACATTTTGAACAAATATCAGATCGGAAAACATTTGCTTCGTTTCTAAGTGCTAAAAAATTCTCATTAGTCTTCCAAAGCGACATAAATTCTTCGGCGGAGTATTGTACCTTATTATCGTCAACAAGCTTCATTAGAGGAAAGTGAGGGAAAGAATTACATGGGATAACGGATCCATCAACGTCTACGCTTAGCCCTCTTCCGACTCCAATATGGCAACCATATCCTAACCGATTCTTCTTGGCAAGGCTTAGAAAAGTCTCCTTCTTTATTATACAAAGTGGAAGTTCATGAAGAATTACTATTTTTTCTGAAATCGGTTCAATCTCTTCGATTAACTTTGCGAATCTTTTTGGGTCTAAAGCATTCTGACCTATAATTTTTCCATTATGTAGATACGGTATTGCACAACTAACGATAATTCCCTCGACTCCCCATTCTAACATTTTTGGAAGACTCTTAGGAATATCATCGACATTTTGCTTTCCAGCAATTACGTTTAACGAGCACCTTCTTCCTTCTGAAATGATATTGCGAATACCAGCCGTTGTCTCATCCCAAGATGAGGAGCGAGCAGCTTTATCATGAACAGTGCCAAAAGCAGAATGAATACTTACAGAAAATACGTCCAGTCCCGCCTTTAGATAAGATTTGACTAGATTTCTATTCATTAGTGTTCGGCCATTAGTTACTACAGTAGTTTCTTTTATTCCTCCATATTTTGCTTTTTTAATGAGAGCTTCTAGATTGGGAAATAAAGTTGGCTCTCCTCCAATAAAAATAAGGCTATAAACTCCTAGTTCACAAAAAAATCAACAAGCTGAGAAGCAACTCCGAATCCCATTCTTTGTTGAGCATTATTAATATCGTCAGTACGATAACACCAAACGTAACGATTATTACATTCAGTGTTAACATTTAACCAGCCAGTAGAAATTTCTAACTGTTTTTTCATAGATCTTTACCCCGTTCCAGATGCGATATGTTTTTAATGTGCTTTTAGGCGGTAATGGCACCTTGTTAGACTATTATCTATCTTTGTTTAATATTTGTGTCAAGAGTGTTTTGTCCAGGTTGTCAAAGAAAAGTAAAAAAACTTTTTTATTTTCCGATTTCAACAGAAAGACAGCACTATTTTTTAAAAGTCATCTGACAGAAGTAGAAGATTCGAACCCTGGTATGGGGTAATAAAAAATAAGGCGTATTTAAGCCTTATTTTCATCGGCTCCGCTGGCTGGAGCAAGTTCGAACCTGAATTCGAAAGTTAAATATCGATAGAGCAACTTCCTGTATAGAAAAGTTCTTTATAATTTATACCCACCATCAACAAAAAGCAAAGCTCCTGTTATATGTTTAGCCTTAGAAGAAGATAGAAATAAAACCGCCCCTGCAATATCAGAAGTAGTTGCAAATTTATTCAAGGCTGTTTTCTTTTTATATTCTTTCTTTTTTTGCAAACTCATATTTTTTATCATATTGGTTTCAGTAATACCAGGAATAACCATATTAACTCGCACCCCATATAATCCAAGCTCTTTGGCAAATGACTTTGTTAAGCTTTCCATAGCTGCTTTTGAAGCTCCATATCCCAAATCGTTTGAGGCCTCAAATCCTTTAATGGATCCCACATTTATAATAACACCCCGGTGCTGTTGTTTCATGCTTTTTCCAACCTCTCTAGAAAATATAACAGGAGCAATAAAATTAATAGATAGCTCATCTTTCAAATCATTATCGGTTATATTCCAACAACTTTTGTTGTGATTTATTCCAGCATTATTAACCAGAATATCAATTTGTTTATATTTTTTTATAATACCTGAAATTAGAGTGGGTATCTTTTTCGTTTTTCTTATATCAAAAGAGATTTTTAAGACCCCATTATCCTTTTTTTTATTTGTTGCATTGTTTTGTGATATTGATATGACATTGGCTCCTCTCTCAACAAAA
Source organism: uncultured bacterium (assembly GCA_937952315.1). Classification (GTDB taxonomy): domain Bacteria; phylum Patescibacteriota; class Minisyncoccia; order CAIUEV01; family CAIUEV01; genus CAIUEV01. The sequence continues at coordinate 1,503 of CALFZX010000062.1, read as the reverse complement.
AATCGTGCAATTTCTTTGCCGATACCTCGAGAGCCTCCAGTAATAATAACGACCTTATTTCTAAATTCCATATGATTTTGAAATTATCGACCCGACTATAAATCTTTCAATTTTTCCACTAGGTAAAAACATTTCTATGAAATCTTTGCCAACGACTCTGCATTTATCACCTTTACAAAGCAATCCGCAATTATTAGAAATAGCAGCTATTGAAATGTTGTTATTTTTGGCACATCTAAGGAGAAACTTAATTTGCTTATCATTTGCAACATAGTGAGGAAAAATACTCCATGGAATTATTCCTATACCCCTTTCAGGTGCATCAAAAATTCTTTCATCCATAAATTGAACAGGAAGAATACTCTGACCCATGATGACAGCACCGGCAGAATAGCCCACCAATACCATACTTTTTTTTTGCCTTTTTAAAAAAATGCTTAATTTTGAATTTTCAACAAGTTTATTCAAGAGAAATGAATTTCCACCACCAAAATAAATCATATCTGCTCTTTCAACGAATTCAATATCCCGATCAAAATATTCTTTAGTCAAATCTAATTTTTTTACATTAAAAGAGCCAAATTTATTGACATACTTCCTAAAAAAATCAAAATACTCTTCTTGACTTTCTAAAGATTCTTTGGCGGATGGAGAAAAAAAGATTGTCGCATCTTTTTTGAGAGAGCCAAATGTTATATTGTCGATGCAAAATATATTATTTCCGCCACCATATAATATTAGAGTGTGGTTGTCTAGCTTTTTATCCATTTGTTTAAACTTTTAATAAAATATTTTTTCGATTTATTGAATTCGATCTCCGTATTAATAAAAATGCACTTCCTTGGTGGCTCTAACTCTTTTAAATATTTACTGATTCTTTGCGGTGAAATATAAAAATTTTTAATACCTATTGATTCTTTTCTTTGATGTATGCGCTCCTTTATAGAATCAGTTTTAGCAGAACAATAAATGACGATTGGCTTAAAGCCATGATTTTTCGCAAATAATTTTAATTTTTGTCGAAACTTATCGGTTGCACTATTTGAATCGGAAATAATATTTACATCATACTTTGCAACTTCTTCAAAAATATCCTTTTGATCTTCGAATAATGTTGATATTGTATATTGAATATTATTTTTTATATAATGCAATTTTATATCATCAGTAGCAACACGCACTGCTGACTTGTATTTTTCTAAAAAGTGAGCATAAGTTGTTTTACCTGATCCTGGAACTCCAACAAATATAAAAAATAATGGCGATGATTGCTTGGGCAATCTTCTTGCCTTACGGATGTATTTTTTTGTAAGCTGGGGTTTTGTCATATGTATAAAAAAATAAATTTAACTCTTTTCTTGTGGGAAAAACAAAAAGCGCATTTTTATTTTTTTCAGGAAAAAGCGAGACTTTTATTTTATTATCATTCCCTCTGCTTTTAATAAGAAATATACTGTCCCCCTTGTCAAGACAAAAATATGTTCACTTGTAGATAGATTTTTC
>CALFZX010000061.1 GCA_937952315.1 uncultured bacterium | reverse complement strand
TTTCGTTTAAGCCAAAATAAACTCTTTCTATAACTTCATTAATCGTTTCTCCTTTGTTCATATTACATAACAAAAACATTAAAGGCAAGAGCCCCCGGGAAGACTTTGGATGATGTCTGCCTGCCGGTTTACCTCCCGATAGGGATATGCGTGCCGGTCATGTTTTTGTATTTTTTTCCAATCCCCATTTCATGGGATTGTTTTTGATATATTTACGAATATTGTTCAGGGATTGTTCGTCGCGTATGATGTGATCATGAAATGATCGCTGCCAATTGAAAATTTTCAACCCATTTTGATGAATTATTTTTGACGATGTGGTTTTGAACGCCCCAATCAATTGGGATAATGATTTTATTTTTATTGTATTTGTTGTTGAAACGGTGGTTTCCGCAGGGACAGGTCGCGACCTGCCCCTGCAATAACAACGCGACATGCCCCTACGGATGTGGTAATTATTATTATCAATTATTACAATCCCGTGCATATGGTTTGGCATGATAATGAATTTATCCAATTCCAAATATGGATATTGCCACGGCAACCACAACCATTGATTTCCAACAATTTCCCCATATTTATTCAAAATCATTTTCCCGTTTTGTATTTCACCAAAAAAATGTTCCCGATTTTTGATGCAAATGGTTACAAAATAATATCCGTTTTTTGAATAATCATAATTTTTCAATCTGTTAAGTCTTCTTTCTCGTAAAATCATTTTGGAAAATAAAATTTATTCCAAACATCTTGTTTTGAATTTTTTTCAGCGACAATGTTTTTTGCAGGGGGTGTGAATAGATTGTCTCAATGAGGATTTTCAGACACATAAACAAAATCTATTTTTTATTTTATATTTCCCGTTGACAGGAAATAAATTAGATATAAAAGGGAAGTATGAGAATAAATAATTTGTTTCAAACCACTCTTCGATCAAAGTTTAGTCTTACCGGTCTCGGTGCTTTTACCGGTAAAAAAGTGACAATTAATTGTTGTCCGGCAAAAGAGGATAGCGGAATAGTTTTTGTGGCAAAAGGGAAAAATATTAAGGCTGATTGGAGGAATATTCGTCTGTCTAAAAGGCATTTTCATACGACGGAATTAGCTACAAACGGATCAGGTGTGATGACAACGGAGCATATTCTGTCCGCTTTTTACGGGATGGGAGTCGATAATGTAATCATTGAATTGGATTCTGGATCGAGCATTCCCGTCTTTGATGTTTCTGCCCGCTTTTTTGCTCAAGGAATATCAAAAGTTGGATTGAGAAATTTGAGGGCCAAGAGACGATTTTTCAAAGTTCAAAAACCCTTGTTTTTTCAGCAAAAAGATTCTTTTATAATTCTTATTCCGGGTGATGAATTTAGAGTTCATGCTATTATTGATTTTCCAAATATAATTGGAATTCAAAGATTCTCTGTTAATCTAGAAAATAGCGAAAAATATCTTAAAGAAATTTCTTTTGCTCGCAGTTTTTTCTCTAAACCGATAGAAAAAGAAAAATGGGAAAATTATAGAAAGGAATTCAAGATTCTTTCAGACAAATATGAAGATTCCAATATTATCGTTTATGACAAAGATAGATTTATTAGTAAATTAAGATGTAAAAACGAACCTGTAAGACATAAAATATTGGATTTCCTGGGAGATTTTGCTCTTTCCGGAAAAAGAATAAAAGGAGAGATTATTCTTTATAAACCCAGCCACGCCCTGAACAGGGAAGTGGCCAAAGAGATTGGTATGACAAAGGAAGAAGGAGAATAAAATGAACATTAAAAAAGAGACAAGGGGAAAAATCCTGAAAAATTTAGGATTTGTTTTTATTGAGGGGGGCGAAGTAAAAATGGGTACAGACAAGCCATTGATTTGCAAAATAGAAGGATTTAGAAAAAACGAGACACCAGTAAGAGTGAAAAAAGTAAAACCTTTTTGGATTTGTCGTTTTTTGGTTAGTAATATTCAGTTTGAGGAGTTTATACCAAACCATTTTAGACCCAACACGTCGAATCGAGATCTTGACCCAGTTACAGACGTTACCTATGGAGAAGTCCTTTCTTATGTCAAATATTTATCTCAAAAACACGGAATAAAATTTGATTTACCTGAAGAAAAAGAGTGGGTTTTTGCTGCTTCACCATTTGGATGGGAGTATGTCTATCATGAAGACAGTGAGCCTGATCCCACGAAATCCTATTTTTTTCATCCAGAACATTATCACACTCTCAAAGTTAACGAGGATAGTTTTGGGGAAAATTTTAAGGGGCTTTTCTTAATGGGTAGCAACGTGATTGAAATGACGAAAAATGTTTACAAAGCCAAGGGACATAGAGGTTCAAAGATTGACGGTAGTTATTACTTGGGTAAAGGAGGTGGCTTTGGACACTGTAAAATGGCTTCGGGAAGTGTTAATCGAAGAGTTATTGTTGATATTGCAACAAGGTCAACGAGGATTGGCTTTCGACTCGTGGCAAGACATTCTTAAAGCACTTATAGAGGATTTTCGAATCCTCTTTTTTCGCCTTGATGATTTCTTGAAGGCTATGTTTTGTTAGATTAGAGTGGCTTTTTTATTTGGAGTATAATTAGCAAAATAAATATTTATTTGATCAATTATCATCATGCTTAAGGAAATCAATAAAATAAAAGAAAAAGCGTTGTTTGAAAGTAATTATTTTGGTGGACTTCTGGAGTTAGAAAAATTGGAAAAACAGTGGGGAAAAAAGAATTATTTTCTCTTAGCAAAGGGTGTTTTGTCTGATCATCTTGCAATGATTAGTAAAAATAAAAAAAAGGAATTTTATCAAAAAAAAGCAATAGCTGCATACAAGAAAGTTTTAGAAAAAGACCCCCAAAATTTAAAAGCTTATTATGGATTAGGGAGAGTGGAATTACATCAAAAAAATTTTGACGAAGGTTTGGGTTGGTATAGAAAAGCTTTAAAATTGAAACCCGAAGCACGATTTAATAAATTGTTTTATGCGGTGGCCTTGTTTTGGGCAAAAAAATATAAAAAAGCAGAGGAGATTTTTATGTATGACTATAGAAATCACAAACCTTCTTTTTTGACAGTCTATAATTTATTTTTATTGGAAAGAGAGCTGAAAAATATTGAAAAAGAAAAATTATTTTCGCGAGAGGCGTTGAGACTGTGGAAGAAAAAGCCGAAAAGAATACGAGAAAGCCAATTCGGTAAAATTTGGGAAAAAGAAATTAGAAAAACAAAAAATTTGTAGGGGTGCAAGCCTCTATCGACAATCATTCAATGTTTTAAAACGATGATAAGCACTTAACGACTTTATGCGCCTTGATGATTTTTCAGGCGCATTTATTTTTGTTAAGATAATTTAAAATAATCTATTTTTTATTATGAACAAACAATTTTATCCAAAAATAAAGTTTAAACTCGATAAAAATTTAGACATAGAGATGGCTGTGTGGTTTTTTCGGAATCAGAATATAGGCGGAGTGAATTTTTGAAAAAGCAGAATTTTCGATCCGAAGAAAAAATTGGAAAAAGTGAAAAACATTAAAGAGTTCGAAATTGAGATAAAAAAGTATATAAACGAAAGCTATTCGCAGAACAAAAATATCTTAGAGGAAAAGAAAAAGGAGATAGAAAAAATCTATAAAGATAAAGAAAAAGATTTTTTTCTTTTGAGTAATCTGATATTCAAAAAAAATTCTTGGCCGGAGGGAAAATATTTTGCCTATTTGTCGATTTTTGATTTTGGACCAAGATTTTTAGAGGAAAAATCCTTTCAGGTTTTTGCCTTTGACCAAGAAAAGATGATTCTTTTTTCGATTTTCCATGAAATGTTACACTTTCAGTTTTATGATTATTGCTTGAAACATTATCCTGAAAAGTTTTCTTCTCTAAACAAAAAAGAAGGTTCCTTCTGGGAAATGTCAGAAGTTTTCAATGCAGTAGTGCAGAGTGTTCCTGCTTTTAAAAAGCTTCATGGGAAAATGGAAAAGCTTGGTTATCCGGATCATCAAGCAAAGATCAAGCTGGCTTCGAATTTTTGGAGGGGAGATACTGATTTGTGGATTGAGAAATATTTAGAGAAGTTTGTTTAATCTAAGTAGCCGCTTTGCTAGATTAGTAGGGGGTTACAATATTCATTTTACCAAACCTGGAAATTCTATTTGGAATTGGGCTGGCGGGTTTGGGGTTTTAAATCTATACTTAATTTAAGCTAAATTAAGACTTTTTCGTTGACAGGGGATAAAGTAGGAATATAAAGTAAATAAAGCTAGAACCTTAAAAATTTAGAAAAGGTTCTTTACATCAAATCACTGCGCCTATCTCGCAAATCTAGACAGAAAGGAGGAATAAAGTAAATGGAAGAAAGAATTGTAAAATCAAAAAACCTTCAATTTGTGAGAGACGGCAACATGTTTGTTGTTTGGCACTCTCTTTTTGGCTATCCGCAAATACTTAACGCGGAAGGAGTCGATCTTCTGGAATTTTTCTCTACACCGAAAACGGTAAGTGAACTGAGAAAAATTAATGAATTTTTGGATTTAAACGAGAACTTGGATCTTCTGAGAAGAATCTATTTTCTCATTCCTTCCGATCTTGACGAAAGATCTCTTTTACATGAAAAAACCTTGCATTGCGAGGAGAATATCAGACAAGGCAAGGAAATCGAGTATCTTTCACTAATAATTTCAGAGGATTGCAATTTTGCTTGCAAGTATTGTATTTCTAATAGCATGATTAACGCAAGCTATCGCCGAAAAAATAGGCTGAGATTAATGAGTCTCAACACCGCCATTAAAGCGGTTGATATTTTCGTATCACTACTATTGGAAAATGGTAAAAAAGAAGCCTATATAAACTTTGGCGGAGGCGAGCCTTTACTGAATTTCAAAGTAATCAGAAAAGTTTTGGAATATTGCAAAGATAAATATGGAAGAATCTTGAAGTTCAAATTTCGTCTTAACTCAAATATCTCTTTAATGAATCGCCAAATGGCAGAGATATTAAAGGGGTTTGGGGTTGAGATTGCAGTCAGCCTTGATGGCACTAAAGGAGCCAATGATGCTGTTCGACAGGAAAAGTCAGGAAGAGGAACCTTTGAGCGAATCATGTATGCTATAGACATCTTACGACATTTCGGTCACAAAGTTGATGGTTTTTCTGCGACAGTCACGGAAGAAAATTTTAATCTGATAGATGATTCTCTTATTAAATTTGCTAAAGATTACAATTTTTCCTCAATCAGGGTTGATCTTGACGTGATCTATTTGCTTTCCATACCCGTAGAGCTAGCTATCAAAAAGATTATGAGTCTTAAAAGACTGGCCGATTTAAACGGGATTAGCTTAACTGGTTTTTGGGAGCGCCCAGTAGAAAACCTTAATTTGTCAATTTTGGAAAAGCATATTGCATTTTGCGGTGGAGTGGCAGGTAAAAGTATGTGTGTCAGTCCTTCCGAAGAGGTTTTTATTTGTGGCTATAGCGCCAACAATTTTGCCAAACTATCATTGAGATCAATTAAAAAGAGTGAGAAGTATCATTCTCTCATTACAAAAAGATTGGCTGGAAGGATAAGTAGATGCAGAGGTTGTATTATTGAAGGTCAATGTATTGGGGGATGTCATATCACGGAAGAATTCGATGCTCTTAAAAAAGAAGATGCGATTAAATACAACTGTACACTTTATCGCAGTATCACTGTAGAGTTATTAAAAGACAATCTAAGCGAAGCGCGAGGGAGGGAAGCTTCCTAGGTTGGAAAGGAGGACGCTGATGAAAGCAGTTATTATAAAAGCGTTACCAAAGCGTGTTATTAATAACACATGCCAGATGCCCAGCAATTGCCGTAAGAGTTAACAAAAATATTATGGCAAAGCCATCACAAGAAGCCCGGGAAAAAAGCCCGGGAAAAACTTTCTCTGGGCTTTTTTCTATTCTAGGATATCATAAAAGATTTTAATCTAAACTTATGTCTGAAAATATTATTAAACTTAGAAAAATAAAAAAATCCGATCTACCTTATTTCGTTAAATGGTGGGAAGATGAGGAGCTGATAAAAACAACAAGTGGAATAAATGAAAAAGATGAAAATATTTTGAGAGGATATTTCTTTTGTATGCTTGAATCAAAAAAAGATAGTCATTATGTGATTCAATATAATTCAAAAGTTGTTGGAAATATCTCGATTACTCATAAAAATAGAAGTACTTTTGAAGTACATATAGTAGTAGGAGAAAAAGAATATTGGGGGAAGGGAATAGGAACCGTGTCGATTAAGAAAATTCTAAAAATTGCTTTTTTGAGTCTAGACTATACCACGGCATACATCGAAGTAAGACCAGAAAACCAAAGAGCGATTAGGCTTTATGCATTTTGCGGTTTTAGGAAAATAGGATTGAAAAAATATCCGAAAAATAAATATCAGCCAGTAGTTTTAAAAATGAAATTAGATAAAAAAGATTTTATAAAAATAAACTAATTGTAATAACAAATCATTTGCATACAATTTTATCCAAAAATAACGTTTGAAATCAATAAAAATTTAGAGATAGAGATTACCGTATGGTTTTTTCAGAATTAGAATATGGGCAGAGTGAATTTTTGGAGGGGAGATACTGATTTGTGGATTGAGAAATATTTAGAGAAGTTTGTTTAATCTAAGTAGCCGCTTTGCTAGATTAGTAGGGGGTTACAATATTCATTTTACCAAACCTGGAAATTCTATTTGGAATTGGGCTGGCGGGTTTGGGGTTTTAAATCTATACTTAATTTAAGCTAAATTAAGACTTTTTCGTTGACAGGGGATAAATTGGCGGTAAAAGGGAAGTATGAAAAGAAATAATTTGTTTCAAACTACTCTCCGCTCAAGTTTTAGTCTCACCGGTCTTGGCGCTTTCACTGGTAAGAAGGTGACCATAAACTGCCGCCCGGCAAAGGAGGATAGCGGGATAGTTTTTGTAACAAAAAAGGGAAGAATAAAAAAGAGCGTGTTAGAAAACACGCTCTGTGAAGGAGAATAAATTTGCTATTTGGAAACTCTGAGCAACCAGTGCCAGAGGATCAAATAAACTCCCAAATATTCGAAGGCGACCACCAGGGAATCTTTGAAGGAGACTAAACTCCAATTTTGGAGCGCACCCCAAAGGATCTCAAACCCTTCTGTTCCAATGAAGAAGGAGGGCAACCACCAGTAAATATTGCTGACGACTACCGAACCCAAGAAGATCGCCCAAGCTTTTTTGCCTCGAATACCCTGTGATTCTTCATCTTCCCTCATGAAGATAGAAGTAAAAAAGGGATCGTAAAGAACTGAGACAACGATAAAGCTTAGCAAATTACTTTTTTTAAGTATTCGAGCCGTCCAACCCTTGATCCCTCTTTGACCGCATCCGTTGTTTCTCAGGCGTCGGATATCTTCCAAAATAAGAAGATCGATTTCCATGCTGTCGTAGAAATAGACCCAAGCCCAACAAGTGATTAACGACAGTAATGTCATCGTTATTCCCGCTAGAATGAAGCCTGAGTATCCGCCCAACACTCTGTCGAAAATAAGAAACATAAGTGGATACAACCCATAATCGAATAATTTAGAAATTATTCGATCAAAAATCAGGAACGCGCCGGAAGATCCCAGGCGCTCGCTTAGTACGCTTCTTTGCCGGGCGGCAAAAGCGGCCAGACCCCAAATATTTTTGCGCATGGGTATCTCCTTTTTTAAAGAGCTTTTTGCGTAAAAAATTTTATTTTTTACGACCCGTAATTATGGAAGAAATAACGGTTTTGTCAAGTAAAACTAAAGATTTTGGTCGGGATATTTTTTACCCCGAAGGATGAAATTCGATTCGATCTCCTCCAGCTCGAATTTTTTCTTAAAATAATTCAAAATAAATTCTTGATCGAGACCGTTTTTACAGGTGTAAAAGTCGGCACTGATGAAACGGCGGCCGGGGAAAGTGTGAACACTGATATGGCTTTCTTGAATAACCACGAAGCCACTCCAACCACCGGGATCTTTGGCGTTATTGCTTTCGGCAAAATAGATTTCCGGTTGGCTTAATTTTTTCATGCCAGTTAGGGCAGGGAGTTCATTGAGACATTCCAAAACCAGATCTTTGTTGTTAAGTTTGTCATAATTCCCATGATAGCCGTCGATAGTGAGGTGCTCGCCGAAGTGCATTGAAATTTTTTAATAATTATTCTTTATTCTTCTAACACTTTTTTTCATTTTTGGAATAGTTTTGCTAAAATTAAAAATAGAAATTTTTTATAAAATAAAAATGGATAAAAAATCAAAAATTTTCTTCTTGGTTTTCTTCTTATTGATAGCGGGGTCGGTGGCGGTAACTTATTGGCGAATTGTAGTGGAGAGAGATTATTTGGTTTTAGCGGAGACAAGCTGCGATCCGGAAACCGAAGCTTGCTTTGTCTATGAATGCGATCCGGAAGCGGAAGAATGCACGGGTGATCCGGAAGAAGATACCAGTTATTATGCGAAAATAAAGAAAAAAGCCTTTAATTTCCCCGATTGTGGAGAGGAAGGATGTGAAGATCCGATTTGTGAGGAGGGAGAAGCAGATTGTGAAGTGATTTTGTGTACTGAGGAAAACAAAGAAGAGTGGGAGAGTTGTAACAATCCGGAGGAGTATGAGGCTGCAGAGACAGATGAAGAAGAGCAAGAATTAAGCGAGGAAGAGGACGAAGAAAATGAAGGAAATGAAAACGACGAAGCAGACGAAACGGACGAAACAGATTCAGAGGAAGCTGAAATTAGTAGTAACGAGGAGGAAGAATAAAATCGATTTTTTATTACTGATCATAGCCCCCTATATTTTTTACTTGAACTATTTTTCCGAAACTAATTTTTTGACAAATTCTGAGCTGGGCGGATTCTTCAAATCGAGAGGAAGCTCGACGATGAAGGAACTCCCCCGATTCTCTCCGTTTGACTCGGCCCAAATTTTTCCCATGTGAGCCAAAATCATTTTTTTAACGACATACAGCCCGAGGCCGGTTCCAACCGTGCTCAGCTTATTCCCTCGTCCGCTTCGAACAAATTTTTGAAAAAGATTGTCGATTTCCGAGTCTTTTAGTCCGATACCGGTGTCTCTAACATAAACTCGACCCATCCGCCCGGCTTTTTTGACCTCTACGGTAATGCCCCCTTTGCGGGTATATTTGATAGCATTGTCAATCAAATTCATAATTGACTCCGTCACTTTTTCTTCGTCGGCGAATACTTCCAGCTTCGGATTTTTTAAGGGAATGAATTTTAAATAAAGCTTTTTATTTCTTGCTTGCAGGGAGAGGTTTTCAGTCGATTTTTTGGCCAATTTGTTAAGATCAACTTTGGTAAAATTAAAATCCATTCTTCCGGATTCCAGTCTTGAAACATCCAGGAGATCTTCTATTAAATTGATCAATCTTTCATTGCTCAAATATATTTTTTCCAGGGGATCTCGCAACCGCGTACTAACTTTGCCATAAGTATTATCAAGAAGCATAGAGACAATTCCCTTAACGGCGGAAAGGGGGCTTCTAAGCTGATGAGAAGCGGTGTTGATAAACTCGGACTTGGCTCGGTCGAGAGACCCGAGCAATTTATTGCTCTCCAATATTTTTTTGGCGGTGTCCTGAATTTTTTTCTTACCGAGAGTTTCTCGGACAACATTTCCTACCAGAAAGAATGAAAGAAAAAAAATTGAGACTAGCAGGAGTAATCGAATTGCGAAATTTACCGGATCATTTTCGAAATAAATAAAAATAAACAAATTTAGACTCATTACTAAAGCGCCTAGAGCCTCTGCAAGAATGACTTTAAGATTCAAAAAATAGTAGCTGCTAATGGCAATGGCGAGGGTTATCAGTATTCCGACAAAAAAAGCCGATTGAATATCGACAAAAATATGACCTCCGAGTGATTGAAAAATTTCTTCCAAATCAAAATCAGTGGAGCCGAGAGACTTGAAAAGAAGGAGAAGATGAAGAAAGGTGAAGGCGAAAAAAAGAAAAGAATGTTGGGCGATGAACATATTCCAGCTTTTTTGACCAACCAATCCGGAACGGAATATCGACTTGGAGGCGACAAAAAATCTAAAGGCGGAAAAAACTAACAACTCCCAAATGGCGAGCGTGTTAGTTAGAATAATCAAATAAGTCAAAGAGTCTTTCAGCGAGGAATAGCTGTCTTGATCGTCGAAAATATTTATTATCTTGAGTAAGACCAATAAAGATATAATCAAAACTGTTTCAAGGGCTAGCGTTATTTTGAGCAGGGAAACGACTTTTTTTCTGAAAGAGTCTTTGTCTTCTCGAAAGCGAAAAAGTTTGTCTTCCAAGTCACTTACCGCGATTAAAATAAAAAGACCGACAATGGAAGGAAGAGAAAAAATCAGTGTCTTGAAGTTGTTTTGAATCAGCTCGGTGTCGAAATAGAAGGCCAAATAAATCCAAATCGCTCCAAGAAGAGAAATACCGCTGAAAATTTGATTCAGTTTTAGGCGATAATTTCTAGAAACAACAAAAATACCGGCAAAAACAACAATCAAAAAGAATGACAAAAAATACCAATCGCTTTCAAAAATGCTTTCAAAAAAATTCATTTTTGTTTTTTTATTTTAATTTTCTCTACTTGGAGATTTTAAGCCTATCTTTTAAAATGGTCACTTTTATTAAATCACCGGAAGATATTTCGTTTCCAAGTAACAGGGTGGCCAAAGTGTTAAAAATCTCATTTTTTATCAGTCTTTTTAGCGGTCTAGCGCCAAAAATCGGATCGAAACCTTTTTGGATTAACCATTTTTTAGCTTTTTCGTCAATCGTTATTTTTAGATCTTTTTCTTTAAGTCTAAGCTCGACCTCTCTCAGTTGAAGATCAACGATCTGTCCGAGCATCTCTTGGGTGAGCGAATGAAAAATGACTATCTCGTCTATTCTATTAAGGAACTCGGGTCTGAAATGACTATTAAGAGCATCCTTTACTTTGATGCGCATCTCTTTTTCGCTCAGAGTTTTCTTTCTTTTGTTGTCGGTAAAACCGATACTGGGATTGGCGCGACCAATAATCTCACTGCCGATGTTGGAAGTCATAACAACAACTGTATTGCTAAAGTTGATGGTTCGTCCCTTCGAATCGGTTAACCGACCGTCATCCAAAATTTGCAATAGTAAATTAAACACCTCCGGATGAGCTTTCTCAATTTCGTCGAGCAAGATAACCGAGTAAGGTTTTTTTCTTACCTCCTCGGTTAATTGTCCGCCTTCTTCATAGCCGATATAGCCGGGAGGGGAACCGATCATTCTTGATACCGAGTGTTTTTCCATATATTCGCTCATGTCGAGACGGATGAGAGACTCTTGGTTGTCAAAAAGAAATTCGGCTAGAGCCTTGGTTAATTCAGTTTTGCCAACGCCGGTTGGCCCGAGAAAAATAAAGGAACCAATCGGTCGGTTTGGATCGGAAATTCCCGCTCGGTTGCGTCGAATAGCGTTTGAGACGGCCGAAACGGCTTCATTTTGGCCGATGATTTTGCCGCTCAATATTTGCTCCATATTGATAAATTTTTCTCGTTCACCTTGAAGCATTTTTTTAACGGGAATGCCGGTCCAGCCGGAGACAACGGTGGCAATATCCTCTTCGGTAATTTCTTCTTTGAGCACTGGACTATCTTTCTGCAATTTTTCCAACTTTTTTTGCAATTTTTCCAAATCCTTTATTTTTTCAGGGATCAGACCGTATTTAATTTCGGCCGCTCTTTGAAAATCAGCGTTTCTTTCTGAGATTTCCGCTTCGCCCTTGAGCCGATCGATAGATTCTTTACAGTCGCGAATCGCAGTGATAGTCTCTTTTTCCGCTCGCCAACGAGTTTCCAAAGTGCGACTTTTTTCTTTTATCTCGGCCAACTGTTTCTCGATTGCCTCCAATTTATTTTTTACATCTTTATCTTTGGCTAAAGCGCGTTTTTCAATTTCAAGTCGACTTATTTCTCTTTTAAAATTATCAAGCTCCAGAGGAAGACTGTCGATTTCCATGCGTCTGGCGGAGGCCGCTTCGTCCACCAGATCAATCGCTTTGTCCGGTAAAAAACGATCGTTAATGTAACGAGAGGAAAGTTTAACGGCCGCAATTAGGGCGTCGTCAAGAATCCGGACTCCGTGATGAACCTCATATTTTTCTTTTAGTCCTCTCAAAATGGCGATACTGTCTTCGACGCCGGGTTCTTTGACCCAGACGGGTTGAAGCCTTCTTTCGAGAGCCGGATCCTTTTCAATATATTTGCGATATTCTCGGGTAGTGGTGGCGCCAACCATACGGATTAAACCACGGGAAAGAGCCGGTTTTAAAAGATTGGCAGCGTCCATAGCGCCTTCGTTTGAGCCGGCGCCAACTAGCATATGCACTTCGTCTATAAATAAAATGACTCCGCCTTCAGAATTTTCAATTTCTTTTATGATCGCTTTTAATCGTTCTTCAAATTCACCTCGAAATTTAGTACCGGCGACCAATGAACCCAGATCTAAAGAATAAAGAACTTTATCTTTGAGAGTTTCAGGCACATCGCCGGCAATGATTCTTTGGGCCAAGCCTTCAGCGATAGCCGTTTTTCCGGTTCCTGCCTCACCAACCAGAAGAGGATTATTTTTGGTTCTTCTCGAAAGCACCTGAATAACTCTTCTAATCTCCTCATCTCGGCCGATAACCGGATCAAGTTTGTCTTTTGAGGCTAGGTCGGTCAAGTTAACGGTAAATTTTTGAAGTGCTTGATATTTATTCTCCGGATTGGGAGAATCGACTTTGTGTCCCCCGCGAATTTTTTTCAGCTCCGACATTATTTTTTCTCGCTCAAGGCCGGCATTTTTGAGAATGTTAGAGGTTCTCCCGATTTCCGTTAAAGCCAAAAAAAGATGCTCGGTGCTTACAAAATCGTCTTTCAGTTCTTTAGCCTCCAAAATCGCTCGATCCAGGCAGGATCGCATATCGGGAGTGAGAAAAAGTTGGCCGGTATTTTGGCCGACTACGCGATTCTTATTTTCGGCTAAAGCAATATCCAGTTCACGATTTATTAGATCAACATCAATATTAAGGTTGTGCGCCAAAGTAAGCACCAAGCTATCTTCTTGATGAAGTAGAGACCAGAGTAAATGAACAGTATCGACCTGGTTACTACCCGAGTTGATAACGGCTCTTTGAGCATTTTCAAGAGCTTCTTGACTTTTATGAGTAAAATTCATATTGGAGATGATTAATGTTTAATTGACTATATTTTATTCAAAAATGAAAAAAAAGTAAAGAGGATATAAAAAAATAAAGCGCTCCTCAAAAAGGAACGCTTTATCGTAAAAAAATTTTTCAGAGCGATTGGTTATTTAGCCAATAGTGCGTCAATCTTGCTCTTCAAATCTTCATATTTGACAGCTCCGCTGATAAATTCATCGTTGATGAAAAGAGCGGGTGTGCCACTGATACCATACTGTTTCGCCAACTCTTTATCCGCCTCAATATCTGCTTGGGTTTCCGCTTTATCCATGCAAGTGTTGAATTTTGCGGTATCCAATTTCAGTTGAGCAGCGTAACCTTTAAATTTTGCGTTGTCGGTTGCATTCTGCCAATCTTCCTGTTTGGTGAAAAGCATGTCGTACATCGGCCAAAATTTATTCTGCTGACCGGCGCAAGAGGCCGCCACTGAAGCATCATTTGCCTTATTATGAAAACTCAAAGGTAAGTGTTTGAAGGCAACCTTGATTTTGTCTTTGTAGGCCGGGTCGGTAGTGATTTTGTTTAAGGAATCATAGAAAACTTTGCAGTAGGGGCATTGAAAATCGGAGAACTCAATGATAGAGATTTTAGCCTCCGGATTGCCTAAAACTTCCTGATTCTTGGAAGCAAAAGCGGGAGTCTCAATGTATTTTCCATTAACTCCTAAAACGGAAGCGTCGAGAATATAGAAATTATCCTTCTTGGTTAGAACATTCTCGATTTTGGGGAAAACCTCGATTTTCTCAACTTTATTCTCAAAAACAAAAACCGGATACATCTTGGATTCGGTTTTGGCTAAAAGTTTTTTCCCTTCATCGCTTTTGATGTCGATTTCTCTGGGGACAACGGTGGGGATAGCTGATTTCAAGCCGAGAACGGCGCTATCAACCTTACATTCTTCGCATTCTT
Source organism: uncultured bacterium (assembly GCA_937952315.1). Classification (GTDB taxonomy): domain Bacteria; phylum Patescibacteriota; class Minisyncoccia; order CAIUEV01; family CAIUEV01; genus CAIUEV01. The sequence goes on along the minus strand of CALFZX010000061.1, from coordinate 9,909 downwards.
TATCGTTCACGATAATCACTTCAACGGCCGGATCGGCATAGGATACCCAGGTTTTTCCGGCGTATTCGAAAAGATCTTTATCGGCCAATCTTTTCTTTGAAATACCGTCACCTCTGATTAAGTCTGCGACATCAACAAAAATACTGCCGACTAGCAGAGCGGAGACCAACAAAATGGCGACCATATAATTTTGTCTGGTCTTGTCGATCTTCTTTTTCTTTGTCTTCTTTTCCTCAACTCCCTCCTCGTGAGTCTCTTTGTGCTTGGACATTTTTAGTTTCTTTAAGGGTTAAGTTAGTTAATTATTTAGCTAGAGCTGTTCGATTATTCGGCTTGGGGAGCTTCCGTTGGTGCCGGCATAGCTTCAATGGGCTGGCCTTCGGTTGGAGCTTGCTCCGCTTGAGCTTTCTCCATTTCTTCATCGAGCTTTTTCTGAATTTCGTTGAAATCGAATTCTTGTTTAACGGCAACAATCTTTCGATCTTCGGGGCTGGAAGTGATTTTAGGTTTTAGAGCCTTTTTCAACGAGAAGCCTAGGACAACTCCTACAACGACTAAGGCGACCAAAGAAAGGTCAACCGCCTTCCAGAAGTTTTCTTTTTTTTCTTCCATTTGCGTTTAATTAGTTTTTAAAGGTGTCTAATCATAGTTAGATAAGAAAAAAAAGAAGGCAAATTTTTTAAATTTTAAAAACCTCCTCCACTCTTTTTCCAAAGTAGCCGGCAATCCGCATACCCAGCACCAAAGAAGGTGAATAACGTTGTTTTTCAAGGGCAATTATCGTTTGGCGAGTTATTCCCAAGATAAGAGCAAGCTCATTTTGAGTAATGTTTTTCTCTTGACGCAATTTGGCTAAATTATTTTTGATTTGAATTTTTGATCTTTTGGGCATCGGTATTGAGAGAATAAAAATTAAATCTCGGAGAAAGTTTAGGTAAATTTAATTTTTTAATCAAGAAAACAAGTAAAGCCTATCGTAGAGAGTCAAAAAACAAATTTAGTAATATAAAATTTACTATAATCAAGTTATCCCCAAGTTTTTCCAATGTAAGATAAATTTAACGAGGGCTTAAGCGGAGATTAATAGCTATTGTCAGCCAAAAAAGAAGAGCCAGATCGTTTTTCCAATAAGGGGTATCAATCAGTCCGACAATCAAAACGGAGATTAAATAAAAAATAGACCAAAGATAAAGGGAGTTGTTTACGGTAAGGTTCTTTAAGTCTGATTTAGCTATTCGGATTTTCTTGATTGAATCAGTTGAAATAAAAATCATTAAACCGAAAAAACTAATCAGCCCCATCAGCCCGAGACCCAAATAAAAAGCCAGAAAAATATTGTGTGGCTCCGGTACGGCCCACTCTTCATAAGGCTCGGAAAAATATTTTTGATAATCCAGATAGGCGATTTGAAAATTGCCCCCGCCGATGCCGAGAAGCCAGTGATCCTGAGCAATCAGAATAGCACTTTTCCAGATCATTAAACGGGAATTAAGAGACGAATAGTATTCTCCCTGTAAAATCGATTGAAGCTTAGGATTGTTGAGCTGAGAAAAAAAGAGGAGAGAGAAACTGAAGATAAAAAACAGTAGCAGAGGAACCACCATTTTTTTTGAGCGTTCTTTGCCGGTCTTGGCCAAGTAGAACATCGAATAAGCCAAAGAAACTCCTCCCAGCGCCAGCCAAGAGCTATAGGAGTAAGTTCTATAGAGAGCTAGCAGTGTCAAAAAAATCATCAAAAGAAGCAATGCACGAGTGGTTTTATTGTGTCGGACCCTTGGGAGTGTCACTAAAAAAAGCGTAAGAGCCGGTAATAGACTCATGGCGAGATGGTTGGGAGACAAGAAGATTCCAGTCAGCCGATCGTCGTAAGATAAAACATTGCTTGCTAAAAAAATCAGAGAAGATATAACCATAAAAATTCCTCCCATCAGAAAATTTTTATAAAGTAATTTTTTAAACTTTTCTTTTTTTATTAAATCTGAGACGAGCAGAAAAATCAAAATTGGAATCACAATCCAGCCCTTTACAACTCCCAAAGAATTTGCTCGATTTATGGCCCAAGGAAGGCTCAAAAAAGAAGCTAAAAAAAAGCCGAAAACTATTATGAATAAAGGATTTTTTGATTTTTCTTGATAAATTTTTTTAAGCTGAATAAATATATTTTTTAGGCCAAAAAATAGAAGAATTATAAGAAGAATTTCCAGTAAATTTGTGGGAACAAAAAATTGACCAATTTGTTCAAAATCTGGCTTTAATGAGGTTGAGTTCCTCTCTGGGAGCGCGAATAGGGAATTTAAAATTGTTTTTCCGGCCAAAGTAAAATCGCCGTATACGGCTTGCTGGAGGCCTTTCAGCCAAATGAGAGGGTAGAAATAAATTTTTATCAAATAAAAGGGAAGCATTAAAGGAATGACGGCCACCGAGAAAAGAAGATCTTTTTTTGCGGTTAAAAAAAATAGGCCGGCAAAAATCATTACGGCTAGCTGGAAACAGGTTTGATCAAAAATTATTTCCATAAAATTGAAAAATCGTTTTTATATCGGTTATGATATCTAAAAGGAACTTTTTATTTTAAGGAAATTGACAACATTATGGAAAATTGCAACTATGGTGTTTTTTTCGGTTTTTTGGAGGGTTCCGTCTGGATTATTCCGCTAAACGGAGGACTTTTTTGTTTGATTTTATTCTTTCTGTCCAGAGCAAAAAAAAGATTGGAAAAAGCAGGTTGGAGCTTACTCTCGATCGGAGGAGGATTAAATTTGGCGGAGAGGCTTTATTTTGGTTGCGTAACGGATTACTGGCAACCGATCGGATTTTGGCCGTCGTTCAATTTGGCCGACATTTTGATTTTTTTTGGCGCTCTTATCGTTATCCTTTCTCGTTTTCAATATTCTCGAAGATAGCTTTTTTACTGGATTGTTTTGTGGCGTTACAATTAAAAAATTGGGAATAAATAACTAAAATAAGCTTCATTTATGAGAAAAAAACCTATCGCTATCTTTGATATTGACGGAACAATTTTTAGAAAAAATCTTCAGTTTGAGCTGCTGGAAGGGCTTTCTTGGCAAGGGATCTTTCCCAAGGCGGAAAGAGACAAACTGGTCAGTTATTATCGTCGATGGCTGGAGAATAAATCCAGCTATGAGGTTTATCGACAGATGTTGGTAAGGCTTTACAAAAAAAACATCAAAGGGTGCTCGTTCGAAGATGTCTCTGCGGTGGCTAAGAAAGTGGCAAAATTTCATCATGGGCGACTTTTTATTTACACTTCCAAGCTTTTTAAAAAATTAAAAAAAACTCATTTTACTTTAGCAATTTCCGGATCGCCCGATGAAATAGTGAAAGAATTTAATAAATATTTAAAATTCGATCGGGCTTACGGAACAGTTTTTGAGTTAAAGGACGGTGTCTACACCGGCAGGGAAGAGTATGCCCCGGTGGTTGACAAAGAAAAGGCCTTGAAGAAATTTTTGCAGGAGACGGGTTTCGATTTACAAAGATCGTACGGAGTGGGCGATACGGACTCGGACGCCGGTTTTCTTAAAATGGTGGCTAATCCGATTGCCTTTAATCCGGACAGACCGCTGAAAAGAATGGCCGAGAGAAAGCGCTGGAAGATTATAGTTGAGAGAAAGGATGTTGTTTACGAAATCGGTAAATAAAATCTTAGTTAAAAGATAATAAATCGGTTACCATGTTGAGTTTGATTTTAAAAAATAGTTTTATCTTGGCTCTATTGGTGCTTCTGCAAGGTTCTTTACTTCCTTATTGGGTGGGTGATTTTATTTTGATCTTTATTTATTTTTGGTTTTTGCGATTTCATTTTAGCTTTAAGGAGACTAAAATAGATTATCGCCTTTTCTGGCTACCCGTAATTCTGGGTTTCAGTATTTTTAATTTTAAAATAGTCAGTCTTTGGATGATCCTGCCCTATATTTTAATCTTGTTGGCCATGAGAAGGGCTGTTGTGCTGAGAAGAGAGTGGATTCTGAGGGCCAAAGAAGGGTATTTACTCTTAACCGGCTTTTTTTTACTCTTTGCCGGTATGCAATTTCTAGTTAGAGAATTCGTTTTAGACTACGGGGTTGATTTTGACTTCTGGCTTAGATTTATACTCTCTTACTTTATGGGTTTTTGGGTCTGGATTTATTTTTACATAAAGGAAAATTCGAATAGAATAAGATAATATTTTAATAGAATCCATTCAATGGGTTTATTTTTCTCAAATCGTCAAAAAAAGAAAAGACTCTCCGGAGAAATTGAATTGAGTGGTTATTTTGAAACGGGTTGGAGGGGCGAGGGGGAAGAGGAAATCTCGGAAAAACAAAATCTGGGCTGGCTTATTTTTGCTTTAGTATTGGTCATGTTTGGTCTTCTAACCAGATTGACTTATCTGCAAGTTATCAAAGCGGATCATTACAGTCAGCAATCGGAAAAAAATCGAATTCGAAGAATCACCATTCCGGCGCCGAGAGGAATAATTTACGATCGAAACCATAAAATATTGGCGACCAATATTCCTCAATTTGATGTCTCCATGGTTCCGGTTTTAGTGAGTAAAAATGAAGAGGAGAGAAAAAAACAGTTTGCTCAAGTAGCCGATTTTCTGCATATTGACGCTAGAGAAATCGAAGCTAAATATCAAGCGGAAAAAAAAGAATCTTTCGTCCCGGTTTTGATAAAGGAAAATTTGATTCGAGATGAGGCTATCAGGATGGAGATCAAAACGGTTAATTGGCCCGGATTTATTTTGGAAAAAAAGGCGAAAAGGTTCTATCCTGAGAAAGATAGGGTGGCGCACATTCTTGGTTATATAGGAAAAATCAATGAAGTCGAGCTGAGAGAAAGCCAAGAACACACTCTTAATGATTATATCGGTAAAGACGGTCTGGAACAGATTTACGAAAATTTGCTTAAGGGAGAAAAGGGAAGCCGTCAATTGGAAGTCAACTCGAAAGGAGAAACGACTCGTTTTTTAAGAACTGAAAATCCGAAAATTGGAAAAAGCTTGGTTTTGTCTCTTGATCTTGATTTACAAAATGTTGCTTTTGAGGCTCTGAAGGAACAGAATAGCGAAAAGCGAGGAGAGGGCGGAGCGGTGGTGGCTTTAGACCCGAGGAGCGGGGGAGTTTTGGCCCTGGCTAATTATCCGGCTTTTGATAATAACGATTTTGTGAATAAAATCAGCCCCGAAAAATTTAAAGAAATCAGTGAAAGAGCGGACAAGCCTTTATTTAATCGGGCTATTGGAGGTGCTTATCCTCCCGGATCGACCTTTAAACCACTAGTAGCTTTGGCCGGATTGGAGAAAAAAATAATAACTGAGAAAGAAATTCTTGATTGCCCTGAAGTGTTGCAAGTCGGATCTTGGCAGTTTCGGGATTGGAAATTTCACGGGCCATCCGATCTCAATAAGGCGATTGCCGAATCGGTCAACCCCTATTTTTATGTTATTGGCGGGGGGTATGGAGATAAAAAAGGATTGGGCGTAGGGCTGATAAAAGATTATGCGACACTCTTCGGAATGGGAGAAAAGCTTGGGATTGATATACCTCAAGAAAGATCCGGTTTGGTTCCCGATGAAAACTGGAAAAAAACTGTTAAAAAAGAGCCTTGGTATATCGGAGACACTTATCATATGGCTATCGGGCAGGGCGATCTCCTGGCCACACCACTTCAGATAAGCAGTTATATTTCGACGATTGTGAACGGAGGTAAATTGTTGAAGCCCAAATTGCTTGAGTCGGTTGAGGGAGAAAATAAATCGGAACAACAGCCGGGAAATCCTTTTTCCTACGGCCCGGAAGTAATCAGAGATAATCTGGCTTCGACGGACAATCTAAATAAAATCAGGGAAGCGATGAGGGAAACGATCTCTTCCGAGCATGGATCGGCTCGCATTCTTCAAGATCTGGAAAAGCAGTTAGGCGTTTCGATAGGGGGAAAAACGGGAACGGCTCAAACGGGTGAAGAGGAGCAATATCACGCTTGGTTTGTCGGCTTTGCTCCCGTTGAGAATCCGGAAATCGTGGTGACGGCAATGGTCGAAAAGGGAGGAGAGGGTTACGATACGGCCATTCCAATTGTCAGAAAAGTTCTTGAGGCTTATTTCAGTAAAAAAAATTAATTGCGAAAGAGGATAAAAACAGGATATATTGAAAAATCTTATTTTCAGCTTTACCAAATAAAAAAAATCTTTGAAGATATAAAATATAAAATATCAAATTATTTTTTATGATTTTTAAATTACTGAAGTCTCTTTGTCGATCGGCAGGAGAGGGTATAAAAAAAGATAAAGAGCTTATTAAAGTGAAAAATCGGTTTCCTAGAACTTGTTTATTTATCAAAAAAAGATTGACTCCCGACGAAAAAATGGGTTTGGGGTTGACTGTCGGAACCATTGTTTTTTGTTTTTTTATCTATCTTTTTTTGATGGTGCTAAACGGCTTTTTCACTCAGGATGTTTGGATAATGACTGATTTAAGGATTCTGAATGTGATCCAAGAGTTTCGAACTCCGTTTGTGAACGAAATCGTGATTTTCCTCACGACTCTGGCAAAAAAGGAAGTGGTCATAGTGGGAGCGGTAATAGTCTCAATAGTCCTCTATCAACTAAAAAGATGGCACTACGCTTTAAGCCTGGCGGTCTCTTTAATCTTTGGAGAAATAATCGTTTATTTTTTAAAAAACTCCATTGAGCGAAGTCGTCCCCCTCTTGACTTGGCCGTATTGAAGGAAACGGGCTTTAGTTTCCCCAGTAGCCATGCTTTTACGGCGGTAGCTTTCTATGGGATGCTATCATATTTTGCTTTTCGAGGAGTAAAGAAAAAAAGATTTAAAATTCCGATTCTCCTCTTCCTGACAGGGCTAATTTTGTTAATAGGCGCTTCGCGGGTTTATTTGGGTGTCCACTGGGCGTCTGATGTCTTTGCCGGTTTGGTGGCCGGAGTTGCTTGGGTTAATCTGATTGTAACATTTTTTGAAATCAGAAGAAAAAGCAAGCCTCGACCGAAGGGAAGAATAGATCTATCCGATTTTAAGCTTAAGATAACAGCTATCGCTCTTGCGGGTTTTTGGCTGACGGTCATTATTTTTTTCTATTCTCAAAAATCAAACGAGAAGCTGGTGCAAAAAAATAACGATCAATTTGAAGCAAAACCAATAGCGGAACATATTTTTAAAGAAGACCCGTTTATGAATTTTCCAAGAGTCAGTGAGAAAATCTCCGGGGAGCCGATGGAGCCGGTGCACATAATAATAGTAGGGAGTCAAAAAAAATTATTTGATTCTTTCGATAAAATCGGTTGGTTGCCTTGCGATCCGTTAAATGGCAAAAGTCTGAGAAAAATCGTCTATGCCAATCTAACAGATTCGCCCTATCCGCAGGCGCCGGGAGTGCCATCACTATGGAATGCCATACCTAATAAAATTTCTTTTGAAAAGCCGACCGAAGCTAATTCAGTTAAAGAAAGACATCATATTCATTTTTGGGACACGGGAAGATTCGTTGCTGAGCTGGGGAAAGAAAAAGGAAAAATCTGGTTTGCAACGGCGCATTTTGATATGACAATCAGCATGAAATCAAGTTTTTTTATTCCGGTACATAAAATCGATCCGGCCATTGACAATGAGAGACAAATAATTAAAGAAAATTTAGAAAAGGCTAATTTAATCGAAAAAGCCTTGTCCGTTGAAGCGACCAAGCCAAGCTTGGGAACAAATCAAAGCGGTGATCTGTTTTTTACTGACGGTAAAGCGGAAGTGATTTTTCTCAAAGACGAAAAATAAAAATTTGACAAAGAATAAACCGATAAGTATCTTTATAATGTAAAATATTTGATGAGTTCTATATAAAGAAAATTAAATACTAAAAAACAAACAAGATGACTAAATTAAAGCCCCAGACCGTTTTAACGAGAAAACAAGAGTGGTTGCTGATTTCAGAATTGGCGAAAAGAACAACATACAAAAGGGGCTATTTATCGCTGATGGCGCGGCAGGGGAAGCTCAAGGCGAGAAAACACGAAAAAAATTGGTATTCAACGGTGGAAAATTTAAAACTGTTCGAAGAGGAGAAGAAAAAAATAAAAAGTCAAAGGAACGATCACTTAAGGCGATTATATAGAGAAAAATCAGCTGTTGTCACAAAAGTTTCCGTTCCCAAAAATGATAATTTGAGGCTGAAAAATAAGGAGGAAAAAGCTCCCGTCAAGAAAATCAGCGTAACCAAAGATAACATATTCGATGAAGTGCAAAAGGAGTTGGAGGAAGTGTTGAGGGAAATTAGAGAAAAGCAAAGAAGATTAAAAAAGGGTTTTCCGGCTTACAAAAAGGGAAAAAAAGCGATGCCGGAGGAAACCGTAGAGAAAGAAAGAAAGGAGACGGAGGATATTTCGGAAAAATTAATTATGGATTTGGGTAAATTGATAAACACGGCTAACGAGGTTCAAGAGGGTAAGAAGATTAAAAAAGCCGATCAAATGGAAAATATCGGACCGGACGATCTCTATGCGATCCCGGTTAAAAGAGTGGAGAAAATTGAAGAAGGAAGGCTGGTCGGTCGCTCAATTGATCTGGAAAGAAGAAATTTGGTCTCGCGAGTAAATGATGAGGGAATAAATAAAGCAAAAATAGCACCTATCGAAAAAGAAAATTTTCTCAACGAATCATACAATTATTTCCCCTTTGAGAGAGAGGAAAGATTTGATGAGGGGGTGGATGCCACCAGTAAGATTCTGGTCGTGGTAATTGTTCTTCTGCTTTTGATCGCCGTTGGTCTGATTTTTCTTATTTTTGCTTTGTAGAATCAAGTCAAACTTCAATAGCTGGTGAGAGTTACCATAATATTGCCTTTTTTTGAAATGAGTTTGTTTTGATCAAGATTAACAATCAATTGATTATTCTCGCGGGAAGAGATTTCGTTCATAATATTCAGGAATATTTTAGTTTGGCCGGTTGTCGCTGAAAGAGTGAGGGGTTCAAAAAAAGGGAATGAAATCATAAAAATAAAAACAATCAGTAAAGCTAAAAAAGCTTTTGACAGAAAATTTTTTCTTGAAGTATAATGAAGCATAGTAATTGTCGGTGTTGAGAGTAAATTCAGCCATTAGTGCATATTTTTAGGTTTTTGGCAAATCGGATCAAAAAATTAAGACAAAAAAATTGCAATGAAATTCAAAATAAAGATAAAAACAAAGAAAAAAAGGGGAAGAAAGCCTAAAAAAGAAATCCGATCCGATTATCGTTCGATTTGGATTATGTTTTTTCTCTCGGGGGCTTCATTTCTGTGCTTTATTTTCTGTGTTTTTCCTTTTTTTGAGCCGAATATGACTGTCGCCGTTGATGACAATACGGTAGTCTCTCTTGATTTGGAAGCGGAAATTACAATTTCGGCTCCTGCCGATGTAAATTTGGGCAGCGTCTCGGGTATCTCGGGCGGAAGTCTGGTCTCGAACGATGTTGTTTGGACAGTGACTACCAGCAATTCGGCCGGTTATTTCTTGAATCTGAAGAAAAACGCTTTGATGAGCACGGGCGGGGGCGGAGTGGAGAGAGAGATTGGAGACTATACCGAAGCGACAAGTGGCGTGCCGGATTATAATTGGGTGGCGGTGGGATCGGGAAATGAGGCCCTCGGTTTTTCACCGTCATATGGAGCGGATATCGTTCAAAATTTTAAAAACAATGGAAGCTTGTGCAATCAATCAGGGGGAATCGTCTCCTCGGGTCATTGCTGGATTAACATTCCTAACGCTCCGGCTTCGGAGCCTTTGGCGTATAACAACGACGCGACCGGAATATCGGGAGTGGAAACGGCGATTAAGCTGAAAGTTGAAATCGGAGCGAACAACTACTTGGAAGGCGGGACTTATTCCAGTACACTAACGGCCACGGCCGGAACCAATTAGA
>CALFZX010000060.1 GCA_937952315.1 uncultured bacterium | reverse complement strand
CAAAGCTAACGGTTTTTTTGAGCAATTCCATTTATTTTTTTCTTATTGAAATAGATTCAGTTTCGACGGGCGGGGCGATTTTAAGGATTTTTTTGACCAATTTTTGGTCTAACGCGCCTTCCTCAAGAGATTTTTTCACTTTACCGAAGGAAACTTCCGACAAATCGGCCCAGTCTTGCGTTTTTTGGAGGAGCGCTTCGAGTTGGCGGTAAGCTTCCGGCTCCATTGACTTGCGCGGAAAGTCAAAGTCGTGATTTTTTTTGATGCAAACCAGATGACTGCCTCCGTCAAGCACTTCCAATTGGTTGTTATGCACATATTGGAAAATAACTTCTTCCAATCTTTCAATTTCTTGGTCGATAATCCACGCTTTTTCTCTGGCTTTTCGGTTGATTTCCGCTCGCCGGGAAACAAATTGAATATATTTTTTGGCCAGCTTGACTCCGCTGTCCTTGAGATATTTGTTGGCCGGCAGTTTGGCCACCCTGAAAAGATGTTTTTTCTTCGGGCAATGTTCCCAAAAACCACACCAATCACACTTGGTTTCCTTGGCGGGAAAATCGTTTTCTTTTTCCGCTCGATTAATCTCCTCAATTAATTGCAAAGTTTCCGTTTTTAGTTGAGCCAATTGTCTGTCCGTTCTTTCCGAAATGACATCTTCACCAAAAGCGACATAGTGCCAGATCAATCGAACTTTTTTCGCCTCGCGAAACATTTGTTTGACGGCTAGAGAGTAGAGGGCCAATTGACGATCTTGGTCGGCGTATTCCTGCGCCATCATGACTCCGGTTTTGTAATCGTGGACGGAATAGTGACCCCTTTTGCTGCGGGCAAGACGGTCGATAAAGCCGGTTATTTGATATTTGCCCCAATTGAGCAGAATATTTTTTTCCACGCCCAAAGTTTGATCCTGATCAAAGGGATAGTATTTTTGATAGTAGTTGGCAATACACTTTTTCCCCAATTCGAAATAGTGTTCTTTTGTAAATTCTTCATTGTTGATAGCAATTGAATCCTCCCATTCTTTTCGCCACGCTTCTTCGTAAAACTCCAGCAATCGTTCCAGCGTATTAATTTTGGTTTTAATTATGCCTTTATAGAGAAATTCCATGGTTTCGTGGACTTTTCCCCCCATGAAAGCCTCGATGGTCGTGCTTTCCTCAGCCGGCTTCAGCCGGTCAATGTATTTATATTTGAACTGAAGCGGACATCTTTCATAAACTTGCAGTTTTGAGTGCGAGAATTGTTTCATCTTGAGTGTAAAATTTTGGTGATCAGCCGAATAAGACTTTGGAGCTTGTATGAATCTTAATTATTATGCAGAAAAAATTTAATTTTGTACACCCAAACTTCCCTTAAATCCACCCACCCCGGCAAAAAAGAATAGAGAATGTCGTTCTCCTGATGTCGGCAAAATGATCGTCTATTTTAGCTTCTTAGTACTATCGCCAAATAAACTCTTGGCGTTTTTGCTGGTTATTACTTTTTTACCCGTCTTTCTTTCGATATCTTTTCTTGCATTGCCCGCTATTTTTCCGCCATCATGAGCGGTTTTTTATATTTTCGTTAATACCTCTAGGTTGACGCTTCTTGGAAATTTCCGTTGTCGCCGTTTCGGCAAGCATATTCAAAACCAACTCCAAATTAGTCATGTTATCTCGCAAACTCTCTTTTTTAAGATTCTTCAACCGTTTATATTCTTTGGTCGTCATCCCTGTCCAAGCTTTAGTGATTTCGTCAGTTAGAATAGCGAATTCCAGCCCTTCTTTCATGCCTCGTTTTTCCCATTCGTTAGTTAGAGCCTTACGAATTTCTATACTTTTAAGTCGTTGATTTATCCAGCTTTCACTGTAGCCTTTTTTGATATAGGTTTTAAGTGCCCGATTAATGGCTAATTCCGGATCAGCTGTTTCCTCAAGTCTTTCATAGCCTACTCGAGCGAGCCATAATTTGAAAGGCTCAGCGTTGGGTGACGGGATTGATTGGATTAGACGTAACATAGTTTCGGTGTCGGCGACATCAGTTTTTCGTTTTTTTCCGTCCTCCGCAATGATTTTCAACTGTACGATTTTTTCGTACACTTCACTCCCTTCTTTTTCGAGTTTATTTTTAAGATCTGACCAGTATCGACGAGGGATAGTGCTACCCGTTAGTACTCTAATTATGTCAATTACGGAAAAATACCACAATTCCCTTTCTTCATCCCATTGGCGACGTATTTTTTGACCCTTGAAGATGGCTACCGCTTTTTTCTTTTTGTTTTGAGACATATGGGTTTCTTAAAAATTAAGCTATTTCCTTTTACCCTATATCCAAACAAAAAAATATAAAAATCGAAGCGTTAAATAAAATGTCTATTTAAAAAAGCCCGGCCGGAGCCAGACTTTAGGTATTTTTCGAAATTGAAAGCTAGGTACTTACTGGGAAAACAAATGTAAGTCATCAGTTTGACAGGCAACAATGCTTTAGTGGCAGGTACATAGCCCTTATTATGACGTTTCAATCTATCTTTTAAATTACTTGTGCAACCGACATAAGGTTGATTATTTTTGCAAAATAAAATATAAACGTAATACATAAAAATAGTATATAAGTTTATGCAAAATGAGTTACGCTATCTCAAATTTTAAGCAAACATTTATTGTGGTCTCCTTCGCAACCTTGGCGGACTTTGTCCGCCGAAGGTCGCTTCAGCGACCGAAGGCGGAGAGGGAGGGATTCGAACCCTCGAGACCCTTTCGGGCCTAACACCTTAGCAGGGTGCCCCTTTCAGCCACTCAGGCACCTCTCCAAACATTAACTTAGCTTCTTACCAATTTTTTAAATGCTTCT
>CALFZX010000059.1 GCA_937952315.1 uncultured bacterium | reverse complement strand
ATTTATCTTCTCGGCCTCTTCCTTACTATGAATATTGGGACTGCTCGTTTCAAAAGAATTCCAATCATCTTCTGTGTATTCGTAAGGTTCTTTCTGCGGGGGGATATCAAGACCTCCTTTTGCCACCATAGCATTTTCCGCACCTTTTCCTATCGGTATAAGTAAATTTCCTTTATTCACTTCATAAAAGTTACCATCCTCAGTAAAACTGCCTTTGGGTATAATAACATCGCCGTCCAAACCTTTGCTTATTAGAGCATCTTTGCCAAAAATGCCACTGCCATAATTTTTTAGTGTTTTATTGCCACCAGGAATCACTAAATCGCCATTTTCATTGACATACGCTGGCTTGGAACCGGCACCGGCTGGGGTATTCCAAGGTCCTTGATATGTCTCGCTTCCTGTCGAGGAGGGCGATGCCAGCGTTCCTTTGCTGTTTTCTCTATTGACTAAATCACCCCATTCGTTTGGATTAAAAGCATCCGGTTTGTTCTCCCAGACGCTTCCTAAATCAGCAGAAATATTATTAATCTTAGTAAGCGGATTATTGCTTTGGCTGTTTTCAATTTCTTCGTTGATATCGGTCCAATCGTCTCCTTGGGTTGTTGGGCCGCTTGTTCCAGCTCCTGATCCGGCTGGAGCTACCGGCCAAGGACTGTCTTTACTGTCAGTATCGGTTGCAGAATATTCTTCCATTTCTCTATTTAGAGTATCCCAATCACTTTGATAAGATTCTTTTCTTTCCTCTTGCTGAATTTCTTTATTTATTTCGTTCCAATCATCTTGGATAGCTTTATTTTTTTCGTCTTCAATAGTAGTATTTGTAACGCTTTCCAGATCTCCCTCGATACCGGGTATCTTGTTGAAGGGATTATCCCGGTCGAGCTGATATTCTTCCATTTCTCTATTTATTTCTTCCCAGCTTTTCTGAAGACTCTCGTTGTCGGTTTTGGGCTCTGGTTTTGAATTTAGAGAAGGCTCTTCGCTTAAGGACCGGGCTTGTTGATTTTGGTTGGGTCCTGATATTTCTGATGGGGTCTCTGTTTTAGTTTCTCCTATGCCCATAGTTTCAAACTTTGGATTTTCTGGTTTATTCGTTACACTTTCAATCTCTTCATTAATTTTTTCCCAATCCTTTTGTATGGATTCCGGATTTGTTTGGATGTCTTTGATTTGAGTGAAAGGATTTCCGCCTTTGAGCTCATTGGGGATGGGTATATCGGTTGTTGTCGGCGATCCAAAAAATTTCTCTTCCTCTGCTTGGCTGAAAGTATCATCAGGCGGAGAGGTGGATAATTTTATCTTTCCCGTTTGCCCAGCATCGGTAGTTGTTTCAATTCCGTCGGCGTCAACTGTTGTTGTCCCCGAACCCGGGAAACCGGTGCCTTCTTCAGTGTAAACCGGAGCATCTCTCTTGGAAGGAGATCCTTCTGTTTCAGCGGGTTCCGTCACGGGATCGACTTTGGGCAGAGGTAGCTTTCCTATTTTATCAAGTAGTATACTATTTTGTTTTTCCCATTCTTCTATCTTTTCTGATTCAAATTTGATATATTTTTTAAGGTCTTCTTCCAGCCCAGGATAGGTGTCTTCTTTAAGGCTTTTTTCATAAAAGTCTTTGTATTTTTGGGACTGTCCGATTTTTTTATTATTATCATCCAATTTATCAAAATAGGAATTACTCAAATACTCACCGAGATTCTCTTTTTCAGAAGTGATCCTTTCTCTTTCTTCGGGATCAATATTATCCGCGGCTAATTGTTCATTTAATGAATCGTATCTTTCTTTTACTAGAGAGACTTCTTTCTCTCGATTTAAAGTTTTTATCTCGGTGTGGTAGACTGTATTTTTTTGATCAATATTTTGGATAAGTCCTTGATTTTCTGACTCTAATCTTTTTTTTTCTTCAAGGCTTCCTGTTGATTCGTCCAAGCCTCTAATTGCCTCAAGATTGGATTTAAGTTTTGCAGCATTACTTATTAAGTTATTCATGTTATTATTCTCATCCTCAAGCCTTCCTTGTTGAAGGTTGATCATTTCTTTTTGCCAATTAAGTTTTTCAAGCTCCCCTTCTTGGTTTTTAGCTGGTGTGGTATTAATTTCGTTAATTTTTTTTGCAAGATCATTTTTTTGGTTTGATAAATTTTCAATTAAACTATTATTTTCCTCGATTTTTTTCTGTAGAATACCGCTCCCTACAACTTGATCAAATATTAAACTTCTTTCCATGGGGCTGGCCTCACTTGCTCTTAGAGGAGAAATATGGCTACTGCTATCACCGTAAGGGCCTACTTTTGTGATTCCAGGGTCAACGACGGTCACATTGTCACCCTCTTTTCCGGTTCCTCCAAAAGGAATAACTCTGCCCAATCCGGTTAGTTCGTTAAATTGTTGTTGTTGAAACTTTTGATCAGGCCCCTCGACTATAGCTACAGTAGGGCGATATCCAGGATACAAGACAGGTGTATCACTTGGAAGGTCGCTTGGAATATTTATTGCTTGGGGACTGGCTGTGGCGGGCACTGGGGCATCCGGATTAAAAAGTAGATTATTCAAGAGACCTTCTCTTCCGTTTTCAGTAGGAAGTTCGGGTAAATAATCATATGAATAAACCTCAGAATTTATTGGGGGATCAACTATATTATCTCCTCCGGGATTACACTTGCCCCCTCGACAAGTAAAGCCCTCTGGATAACCAGGAGCTTGAGCGGGTTCGTTTTTCATAGTATTTCCTGTGGTTTCTTCTGGTGGGTCGCCGACCTGGAGTGATGAATTGTTTGAACTTTGGTTACTATTAAGCTGACTGTTACTAATGCTACTCCAATTATCTTGTATGGCTTCCGGATTTGTTTGGAAGTCTTTGATTTGAGTGAGGGGGGTTCCGTCTTTGAGCTCATTGGGGGTGGGTATATCGGTTGTTGTCGGCAAGCCAAAAAAATTATTTTCTTCCTCCTCATTAAAATCATCGGGAGATGAAGAATCTTTTCCTTTTATACTTACAATCTCGCCCATATCGCTTGAAATTTCGTCCGTGCCGTTATTAGCCGTTGCACCGTTATTCAGTCCTTTGTACTCTTTACCGGTTTTTTCATCGACTATTTGTCCAGTTTTAGGGTCTACGATAAATTTTTTTCCTTCAGAATTAGGGTCTAAGTTTTTTTCGAAATCTTTTATAATACCTTGAGGATTTCCTCCTTTTTCAAAAGGCGATCTTTCCGGGGCGCTCGAGACTAAATCGTTAGAAACCCCCGCTTCGGCGGAAGCAATTTTCCCTAATCTTTCTTTCTCCTCGGCGGCCAATTCATTATTTTTCTGTTCAACGGTTTTACCTGTTATTTTTTCCCACCAACTTCTCTGATCCGAATTGCTCGCCGTATCGGTTTGCTGATTTTCTAATCTTTCCTGATTTGGTGTGTAGGCTCCACTGTGTTGGTCGGTCGCAGAAAAAGTTTGACTATTTTTTTCGGATTCTTCAGCGGCCAATTCCAGTCTCTGATTTTTCTGGTCCTCCAGGATAGCCCGATTAAATTCAGCGTCGCCATCCGCCGACAGACCGAGCATTTTCCTCTGTTCTTTTTGGCCTTGTTCCAAGGCAAGTCTTTCCGGTTCGTATTTCTCTGCTACTTTTTGTGCGACCCATTCCGCTTCAGCATCCTTATCCCAATTCGATTTGATGTAGTTGTCATACCAGGTTCCCCACTGTCCCGTATTTTCATAAAAATCTAAAGCCTCTGTCGCCTTTTGCGCTTTCACTTCGGGCGACTCTTCCGTTTTCCCCACCATTTGTTTAAAGGCGGCACTGATAGCCTCACCGGTCACAAGGCCGGCGGCGTTGGACAAGAGCCCGCTACCGGGAAAAGCGAAAGTAGCACCCGCTTGCAAGCCAGTTTCTAGAGCAGCTTCCGGGGTGCCGGCTAAATGGTTAAGAGTGCTAGTTACGGTAGGGCCGGTTTTAAGACTTTCATTTATTTCACCCATCTCTCTTAAATATTCCGATCCGTTGTATGGATCAACGGCATTTTGAGTCGCTTGAGGCGATTGCTCGTAGCTGGGAGTATAGGCGTCGCTAAACATATCTGCCGGTTTAAAATCTTCATTGATGCTGGTGTTTGCTGGTGTATTCGTATCGTTTTTACCAGTCTCACCGGATTGTTGGGTCAAATTTTCACTGTTACTATTTATTGACTCATATTCTTCAGCTCCGGCTAAGCCGGCAATTGCGGCAGAGCTGGAAGTGGCCGGAGCGGGAGAAGTAACAGTGGGCTGTGTTGGGGAATTTGATTTTATTTCTTTACTTAAATCATCGAGTCTTTTAGAAATTTCCGGATCATTCTTTAATTGCTCCAGCCTGTCTCGCATTGCCGGGTGAACTTTATCTGAGTGTCTTGGATCAAGTAGCTCGTTTATCCTAGCTCCAACATCTATTTTATTCCCCCTTCCATCAACCGGATTATTTAAAACACTGTTCATGACTTCTTTGTTTATCTCAAACTGGCTTTTGGGATTAACCAAATCGTAATCCTTTAGAAATTTTGAGGAGGCTTCGTTTTCCCACCAAAATTTGTCGATTTTGCCGACGGTAAAATATCCATCGGTGACCGTGGCCCAGGTGTCTCTGTAGGCTTGAGTATAGGCGGGGTCCATAACAAGGCTTGATTTTCCGTCCGACCCAACTACTTCGAGAACACGGCCGGGAGGCGTCTCCCCGTTGTGGCGAAAAGAGTCCCATTCGATATATTGTCTGCCACTATCTTTGTCGGTTAAAACTTTAAAGGAAGAACTGGCCTTATTTTGCATACTTTCCGGCAGTTCATCCATATAGACTTTTCCGATTCTATCGCCAAAGGGAGTGTACCGGTCGTTGGGACTTACTGGGTTGAGAGTGCTAAAATTGCCCGGTTTACGATAACTTTCCCTGAGGGCTTCACCGGCTTCCTGACTAAAATTTAGATTTTCTCCCGTCCTCTTGAGATTTTCATCCAAAACATGAACTTCCCCGCCGTTGTTTATCGCATCGCCTAAAATTTCTTGAGTCGTGTGGCCGGTGTTTATTGGTTTAGTGCCGGTCATTCCTTCATATAAGGCGTCTGATTGTCTTACAAGGTCGACAACATTTTTTTCGTGCTCAATTTTATTTTCAACTTGGGAGAGTGTTTTTATGGCACTATCTTCCCGAACAATTGCATTCACTTGGCTTGAATTAAGCTCGGGCATCTTTATGCCACTAACATCAACCGTGTTGGTTCCGGAAACGGATTTGCTTGTTTCTAGGTTCTGCAGGTTTTTCAAAGCCTTTCCTTGCTCATATTTTACTCCATTGGGTGCAGCTTTATTGAGAGTTTTTACGATCTTGTCTGTGGCTCCACTATTAATCCCATATATTTTGTTTCCGCTGACAAAAAGTTTGCCTTCGCTAACTAATTTCGAGATTAAATTTAAGCCGGTAGCCGGCATAGAAGATGAAAGCAGCGGGCTTGAGGCGTTTTTCAGCTCAATATTTTGAGGCGAGCTCTGAAAAATGTTGAAATAATTTTCAAACAGAAAAAAACCGATCAAATGAATCTCAAAACTGAGAAAAAGAGAAAAAATACCCAGCAAAATTTTGGCTAATCGATTTTTATTTTCTTTTTGCATGAATTATTTATTTTAAATTGAAAACGAATTCCTTAATTTCATTGGGCCGGCCGCTTTTTTGGGCAAGAGTCCTTGATGTTTTCGGACCAAAAGTCTCATCTATTAGTCGAAATAAAGGAATTAAATTGCCGGTGAAAGCGGCTTTCTTGAAATATTGGAAAACAATTTCTTTGTCTGGAAAAGCAGATTTATTTTTTTTCCAAATTTTTTCTAGCAATGTATCTAAAATCTCTCTTTCTTCTTTTCTGGTGAAACTCTCCTTCCAGAGAATATTTTTGCCGTGATCACTGAAAAGCTCAAGGTAGTATTCGGAGCCATCCACAACAGAAGGGGCGTGCTCTTGATAGAAGTTCTTTAACATTTCTGTTTGTTCGACTTCTTCTTGAAAAAGAGGATTATTTTTTAATTTTTCGAGAATTTCGATTGTCAGCTTTTCGACAACGGCCTCATTCAAGTCTTCAAAAAAAGACTGCTCTTCCCGAATCGGAAATGTTTTTAGTCCTTCTTTATAGGGCTTAACATCTAGAAAATCATTATTTCCTTTAACCGAATTGAAGGTTTTAAAGTGAATCATTTCGTGAATCAGGTTTTTGGCGAAAACAATTTTGGGATATTCTTTTCCACTTAATTTTTTTTCTTTTATGGCTAGAAATTGATCCATCGAAGAGTAGAAACCCTCTATGGAATCGGCGGGCCAGGGGGCATCATGCTTCACTAAATAAATATTTTCGTAGGGGATGTTCAGCTCCGGTAAAGAGAATTCCCTTCTTGTTTTGTTTGTCTCTTCGTTCACGAGGTCTATTATTTTTTTCTCTGTTTCGTCTTTTTCTTTTTCAAAGAAGACAACTTTTAGATGCTCGGCCGGAGCGTTGTCCGGATTGTTTTGAGCTAAAGATTTAATGAATTCTTTGTGCTCTCCTTGTTTTTGGAAAACAAATTCAAAACCCTCCATCAATAATTTTTTTTCCTCTTCGTCAATTTTTTCTCCAAAAGAAACTTTGCTAATAGAAGAGTGTGCTTCTTTGTTGCCCAAATTTTGAGAAAATTCATCTTTCGGGTTTTCAAAACTCATCTTGGTTGATTAAATTATTTTAGGGTCAGCGTACCGAGCATTTCGGTTATGATTTTGACTTTTTCCGGATACTCTTCCTTTGGGGCGGAGAGAGAAAAAACATGGAACCCCTGCCCTTTCTGAATGATAGCCATGAAATATTTTATATCTTTCCCGTCCAGTTTGTACTCCACTTCAAAGCCGATACCCGGATATTTTTCTTTGTTTTCATTTTGACTTTTAATGAATTTGGTTTCGTTGAAAAATTTGGCGTTGCTGTCGATTTTTTTGAAATTGGTCTTTTGGTTTTCGACGAAGGCGAGTATATCTTTGCGGTTTGGGTCTTTTTCGGAGCGCTCATATTTTTTGATACCGATGCCAAGTTGAGGGTTGCTCTTGTCACGCAAAGAAAAGTCGGCGTCGTTGTTCTTGGCCACTTCAAGTCCGGTTGGATAGTTAATAGCCAGTCCGACTTCCGGGTTTTCAAATTTTTTATCCAGCTTGACGGTTTTCGATTGGCCGACTTGTTGGCTCTCATTTGATTTCCTGCCGGTCACAACAAAGATTACAGCCAAAACCAAAAAAACAGAAACCGTCGCTACGGCGATGATTATTTTTGTGCGATTTTGCATTTATTTTTTTAATTTTTATTTTAATGAATTATAACACTTTTTATTTTTTATTGCTATTTTTTCCAAGGTGAGAAAGAAGAATCTCGCTGGCCTCTTCAGCGTTGGTCGCTGTGTGAGTTAGGCTTAATATTTCTTCTCGAGAAAAAGATCTATCATCTCTTAATTCGTTGGCAAGGCGGATCAGCTCACCGATTTCAGCTCCTGGGCGAAATCCCAGATTGACCCAATCGCGTCCGCGAGTGACATTCGCCGGCCGACCCATCTCCGCGTTGATGCCGGCCGCTCTTTTCAAAAGCCACTGACGAGCGGGAAATTTTTCTCGCGGGAGAAACATTTGTTCCTTGATTTCCGGATCGAAGGAGCCCCGTCCCAGGTGATCGGCCTCTGCCAGAAGAGTCAAGTCGTTTATACTTGCCGGATGGATTCTTTCAGCCAGGCGACGAATGGAAGAGTCTTTAACTTTGCGTCCTCGCAGTTTCTCTTCAATATAGAAAGTCGTGGGAATGAGATGGTTTGTCACCAGCTTAACAACCTTATCTCGAGTGCGAAAATCAATGCCAATTGAGTTCAGGAGTTTTTTAGTGGGTTCTTCTCCTGCCTGTTCATGGCCGTGCGACTTGATGCGGTTGTCTCTTAACTCAGTGACAGCCGGCTTGCCGATGTCGTGGCAGAGAGAGGAAAGAAGAATAGATAATTTTTGGTCATCTTCTAAATTCTCACGGTTGACAATTTTAGCCGCTTCGTCAACAACCATGAGAGTGTGAATCCAAACATCGCCTTCGGGGTGCCATTCCGGATCTTGCTCAGTTCGGGCCAACGGAGGAAGCTCTGGATGTATTTCATTGAAAACGCCCAAGTTCATGCCGGCGTTTAAGCCTAGCGACGGTTTCTCTGATTTTAGGAGTAGCTTTTTCCATTCTTCCCCAATTCTTTCCTTCGGTTCCTCCTTTAATTTTGGAACGAGCTCGCGAATGATTTCCGCACTGTCTTTTTCAATCTCCATGCCGAATCGGCCGACAAACTGAATGGCGCGTAAAACACGAGCCGGATCATCAACAAATCTTTCCGGATCAGTGACGCGCAAGATTCTTTTTTTGATATCTGTGCGTCCGTCAAAGGGGTCAAAAATGTCACCGTTCAATGGATCGGCCGCCATTGAATTCATTGTGAAATCTCTTCTTCTGGCGGCGTCGGCGACACTCATATGAGGATCAGTTTTGATTTCAAATCCGCGATGACCCACATCTATTTTTGAGTCAGTTCGAGGCAGAGAAACATCAATTTCCAACCCGCTCTCCGTTCTGATTTTTAAAATTCCAAAAGCCTTGCCTACTTCCATAACTGTGCCCACCGGTTGGATTGCCTCCTCGATTTTGTTTGCTTCCAATCCGTAAACTTCAATATCGAAATCTTTAGAAATTTTGCCCATGAAAAAATCGCGGACACCGCCACCGACCAGCAGAGCCTTTCCTCCACGTTCACGAATGATCTCTGACAGTTCAATTACTTTTTTATAAGTTTCAGCATGCTCGAAAAAACCATTCGTTTCCATTTTTTCAAGAAAAGCAGCGGGCAGAGGAAATTTTTCCGCGGTCGGAACTTCCTGCCTGTTCTGGCTATCTTCCCTTTCTTCGCTGAGGGGCATTTTCTCAAAGGACATATTTTTAATTTAAAATTTTAAATCTCTTCCAAGCTTTTTTTGACATCTTGAAATTCGTTTTCCACTTCTTTGAGGCGTTGACGGCTCAGCTTGATCAATTCGGCGCCCTCCTTGACCTTTTCCAGCCCTTGCTCGACATCCACTTGCTCTTGATTTTCAAACCAATCGGAAATTCTTTCTAATTTTTGAAGCGCTTCCGTTAAATTGATTTTTTTCATAAGAGTTATTTATTAATACTTAATTATTTTTTTTACTTCCGACTCTAATTTTCCGTCTTTGAGCAACACAGCTATTTTGTCACCCTTTTTTGTATCCTTTACTGATCGCAATAGTCTATTATTTATTTTAATAAGACTATATCCCAGCTCTAATTGTCTTTCCGGATTATTTCGTCTAATAATTTTTTCGAAATTTTCCAGCTCTTTGCCAGTCCTAGAAAGACTATTTTCAAAAATTATTTTTAAATTTTTTGTCGCTCCATTCAATGAGTATTTTAAATGGGAAAAAGTTTGACTGATTTTTTCGCCACCGAGTTTAATTTTTTGGCGGGCCGATTCGAAGCGTTGAAAAATTTCTCGATAGAAATTTTCGAATTGAAAAGTTTTGTTTTCGATAAAACTAATTTTTTCCGTTAATTTTTCTTCAAAATAAAAAATAATAGTTCGTTCCAATATTAAAAGTTGATCTTTCGCTCGATCCCAACTTTTGTTGATGTTGGAAGCAACAATCGATGGCGTGGAACATTTTAAATCGGCTACAAAATTAGCAAGCGGTTCATCTTTATCATGGCCGATACCGCAGATGACCGGTTTGGGAAAATCGGCGATACGACGAACTAAATTTTCATTGTTGAAAGCCTGAAGACTTTCCAAGCTGCCACCACCGCGAATGATTACCAATAAATCTATGTCCTGATCGGAAAAATAATCAACGGCTTTTATCAAATCATTGATGGCTAGAGCACCCTCCACTCTTGAATCCATAAAAATTATTTCATAGCCGAATTGGCCGATATTACTCATGAAATCGTTAATAACGGCTCCATCGCGGGAAGTGATCAATCCGATTCGGTGAGGAAAATCGGGAATCGGTCTTTTTCTTGCATCCTCAAAAAGTCCCTCATGTTCCAATCGTTTTTTTAATTCTTCGTAAGCTTTTTTGAGCGCTCCTTCCCCCACCAGTTCGACAAGTTCAGTTTTAAAAGATAGCTTTCCGTACGGTTTATAAATTTCCGGAACGCCGTGAATCAAAACTTCCAATCCCTCCTGCAATTCTATTCCTGACAGCGCATAATTATTTGACCACATAAAACAGTTTAGCAGACTTTCGTCCGTTTTGTCTTTGACGGCAAAGTAGGCATGGCCATTGCGAAAACTGAGACTGGAAACTTCCCCTTGGACAATGGCGCGCGCCTCAAAAAGTTTATCGTTTAGATTATCCAGATATTGGCTGACGGAAAAAATTTCGCCCGTTGGAGAATTTGTTGGCCGATCAAAGAGTTCGGCAGTCTTGATTATTTCTGAGTCGGTATCTATTTTCGAAAAATTTTTCACCATTTCAATAATCTCGCGGCCGTATTCCTGAAATTTTTTTTCTTGAATACCTTTAATCGAGATCAGCTCTTCTTTTGATTTCGGTTTGAGTCGTACAATATCTTCAAGAACCTTGTTGGGCAAAATTCGAAAAAGCTCAACGCCCTTTTTGGTCGCTGCCATTAGTCTCCAGTTCTTGAGAGTTTGCAAAAGAGATTCGTTCATATCGCGTGAAAATTATGAAATCCTCTTTAATTTAAACGCGAATTATTTTAAAAGACAAATTTGATTATTTTTTCTTTATTTTCAACATCGATTTTACGGTTTTTTTGTTTTCCGCCCGATCAAAAACAGTTATAATGATGCGACTGATCTTACTTTTGGCGGTATCGGGTATTTTGAATGAAGGTTCATTGGTTTTGTAGGTTTTACCTTGAAATTTGATAGAATAGTATTTGACGAAGTCATTGTCAGTGGCTCGCCAAGTGAATTCATTACCTTTTTTTACAGTGGCCGATTTTTTGATTTGAGTGAAACGAGGATCTTTTTTGTCAACTAAAATTTGGTATTCATTTGAGATTTGTAGGATCTCCCCCGTTTTTTTATTTACATATTTGAACTGATAGTTGGAAATTGTATCTTGCTGTTTTGTTTGGAAACGCCAATTTTTTTTAGTGTTGATTCTCTTCTGAGCAATTTTTTTTCCGTTTTTGTATATTTTGACTAAAGTTCCGGTTGGAAAATTGATTTTTTTACCGTAAAAAACGAAAGTGTGCTTTTTGAGAGCAACCGATTCGTTTTGAGAAAGTATTTTTGTCTGATTATTCCCGATTGCGACTACCGGAAGATTTGTTTCCTTGTTTTCGATATTTTCCGGAACATCGGTATTATCGGCTATCGGTTTGCCTAAGACACCGTACACTGAGAAATTGTTTAAAGAACAAGTGAGAGTGTTGGCGGCAGTGTCGAGAGTGCAATTCTTTTTTTCCCAAGTTCCGTTAACATATTTATAGACATCCAAACTCTTTTCGTCGTAAAGATTTTCGATTTCCGAACCGTAATTAACAGTGAAAGTGAGAGGCCGATCGAAGCTACTTATAATGGAACCCCCGCTAGTGACGGCTAACAGTTTGAAAAAATTATCACCGATTAAAGATTGATTTTCTGGAGTGGATGGAGCGGAAGAGCTGAGTAATTTGTTGATTTGCAGATAGGCTTCTTCGGAGAAAAAACCGTTCGGAGCGACCAAAATAGCGGTGCCTTCGTCGGTGGAAAGAGAAACTGATCCGCCACCGGTTTCAAGCTTTTGACTATTCCCTGCTTGAACGGAAGAAACGGAGCAGCCGGTAGTGTAAAAAGTGGATTGAGAGGAAACCCCCTCGTTGTCAAAAGCATCTTTTGATTTGACTCGGTAAAAATATTTGGCACAGGATTTGAGTCCGTTTATCTCGACAGAATGACTAGTAACTTTATCGGTTGTGTTGAATTCGGAAGTGCTGTTGCCGTAAGAACCAACTAAACCATATTCGACTTGCGAAGAGGCATCTTCGTTGGTGGTCCAAGAAATGACGGCCGATTCGGAAGACGGATTAGCCGAAACATCTGAAATGTCGGGGGCGGAGGAGTCGAGATTTAAAATATATTCGGCTGTTAGTATCGAACTTTGATTGCCGACTGCGTCAATCGCCAAAGCTTTAATCGTCTGAGAATTATTAACGGCGATAGCCGAACTGTAAAGAGTGGAACCGGTGGTCGGCGTATCGCCGTTGGTAGTGTAGTAAATAGCGCTACTACCGGTAGCCGATAAAGAAACGGATTTTGTTGAAGTATAAGTTCCCGCTCCCAGATTAGCTACCGGTGTTTCCGGTGCCGTTGTGTCAATGACGATATTTTTGCTAGTTGCCAAACCGGTGGCAGGAGTAAAGTTAACCAAAGTATTATTGGCCTGGTCTTTAATAGTGCCGGAAATTGTCGCTTCCAAATCAGCCGTGTTGTCTCCGGTTTGCACGGTATAATTGCAAGTGCCGGTGGTGGCGTTGCTCATTGTAAAAGTACAAGTGCGGTCGGTGTCTCCCGTCTCAAGCGTAACGGTTACATCTCCCGTTGAAGTGACGGCTTCGGAAAAAGTGACATCAACATCAATTGTTTCCCCAACTGTGTAAGCCCCGTCCGCTTTATCAGACGAAACTGAAGTTATGGTGGGAGGAGTGAAGTCGCCGGTTGTAAAATTCCAGGTAGTGTTATCGGAAATACCGGTATAGGAATTGTTCGCTTCATCGTCAAAAGCGTCGGCGCCAATTTGAACATAGTAAGCGGTGTTATCCGCTAGATTGTTGCTAGGGTTAATGGTAATGGCGGATCCACCCGATCCGGTAATTTTTGCGTCTTCCGCGTCGATAGTTTCGACAATTGAATCGTCAGCCGATTTTTTGATAATAACATCGTTGTCCGCGCCTGATTTTGAAACAATATTTTCATCAAAATTTATAATTAAATTTGATGATGGATCGACATTGGTGGCGTTGTCTAAGGGAGAGAAAGAAGAAACTGTAGGTGCAGTGGCATCTGAAGAAGTGCCATCATACTCGTAAGATCCGATATCGATCGATCCATTTCTGGAAAAACCTCTTTGATCGAGAGAGGCCGGCGTTACTTGATTGCCATCCGGTCCGTGGGCCGTGTTATGACCGGCGTTGATTGCGACGCTTCCCGTCGATAGCGCCAAGGTTGGAGTTTTGGTGGTGGAAGCGTTATTGGCGAGAGAAGAGCTGAGATTTAGGTTGGCTTGAATACCGACGATATTACCGTTAACACCGTTAACAAAAGTATATTTGGCTCCACTGGTTTGGGTCTCGATAATGTTATATCCACCGTCGATAATCTCCGGTCGATATGAATCATAGTAGCCATAGTTAAGATCGATTGAAGCGTAAGAAGGGCTGTCGGGATCCTCAATTATATTGTTTTTAAGGTAAACATAATCGTAATTGTTTTCATTGTAAATACCGTTTCCGTTTGCGGTTCCCTGATAAATAGTATTATTAGTAAAAATGATATGGACATGCAAGCCGAGAGTAATAGCGCCACCGTTACCGGCATTTTTGTAGAAAGTGCTATTGGTTATTTCACTTATGATTTCGGGGTGATTATAGGTGTCGATATACAATCCTCCGCCACAGTTTGCCGTAGCGCAGTCGTTGTTACTTATTGTACTGTTGGTAATATTGATTTCTCCTTGAGAATAAATTCCGGCTCCCGGGGCCGAAGAGTGGTCGTTGTCGTCGACGACACAATTTATTAAGTTTAAAACAGTGGTGCTGTTCGGCTGGTAAATACCGGCTCCGCTCTCACTTCTTCCGTAACGAACGGTTAAATCGCGTAGAGTTACAGTTTGGTTTCCGCCAATGCTGATCACTCGAGAAGCGCTGGCCGCTGTGCTGGCGGCGGACTGAAGAAAAGTGGTGTTAGCCCCGGCCCCTTTAAGGGTAATGTTCTTAAAAGACCGACTGATACTCAAGTCAACATTATTTTGAATATAAGTGCCGGCTCCTATGTTAATTATAATATTGACGGTGGTTGGATTGGTAACATTGGATAAAGCGTAGGCGATGGTTTGCCAAGCTCCCGTTCCCGAAGAGGTGCCATGAGAGGAGTC
>CALFZX010000058.1 GCA_937952315.1 uncultured bacterium | reverse complement strand
CCTCTTGAGTCTCCCCCAAAAAATCGTCCACCGAATCAAAATCGTCCCAACGGCCGTCACCAGTACCAACATCATCAAATCTGGTCATCTACGCCTCCTTATATGAAAATTGAGGTTTGCTTTTAAAAAGAACTGATTTTTGAATATGGGAATTGTTTAACATAGATATTCGATAAAAGGAATATTTTCCAAGTCAAGACAGAGAAAAATTATTTTTTCAACAAGCTACGAATCAATTCAACGAATCCGCTGGTATTCACAAAATAATTCTGCTTATTGTTTGTTAGATTTCTAACTATACTTTTTCTTTGCTCGAATGGCTTCCCGCTTTTAATCCCTCTGTCAGCTAAAACATTAAAATAGACACCGTCTAGAAATGAGATATAATGCACGTTGTGGTCTTCATATGAAATAAAATTTATTATTTCAGACATTTGTTTATCTTGTCCTCCACCCGATTCTTTCATATGTTTATGCTCCATAATAAAAATATTGTGGTTTATTTTAAACAAAAAATCGGTTTGTTTACCCTCATGATTTTTCGACCAATCAAAATTTATTTTATATTGTTCTAATATCTTTTCAAATAGCCTTTTGTTGGCTTTATCTAGATAAATAAAAATTTTATCTTGTCTATTAAATTTTGATATGTCGTTCGAATTAAAATGCGATAGCCCATACATTTTAAATAGCTTTGAAATCTTGATATTTCCAGAGCTTCCGTTGCTTTTATGAGCTTTGGAATCATTGACGGCCTGCAAAGTTGAAAACGAATAACCGTGAGCTCTGTATAAAGAATGTCTGTCTTTTATAAATTCAGGAATTATATTTTTTAAAAATTCTTTTTTTAAAGAGTTTGTTTTTAGTGTCTTTTTATAAATACTATATGAAACATCTTTCACGGCCCAATAGCTAGTAAACTCGCTAAAGTTTATCCCCGACGTCGCCAATGCATCAACAATTTTCTTCAATATCGTATTTTGCATTTTAATATTTTTTGATTCGAGAGCTATTTTGTATGCAGAAATGCTCTCTATTATTTCGATATTCGCCTCCATTAATTGATTCAGCTTTCTTCTATCATTCGTTATGATAGCCTCACTTTTTTTAACGTAGTTCCTATCAATATAGGGCTCTCTTTTCTCAATGCTGATCTCAAAAACTTTTATGTTATCTATCATGGCAACTATTTTTTGATTAAAATAAAGATGGAGAGGGATATATTTTTTCGTACGCTTCTTCAAGTATCGCTCTCGCCGTTTGGTAGTCTAACCTTCTTCTCCTTTCTCCATTTTTCTTATTTCCCTTAAAAGGGGAAAGAAGAATATCGCTAGTTTCTTTTCTAAACTCAGACAGTATGCTATTACTGTACTCTATGATTTGATTTAACATTTTTTCTTCAATCGACATCTTGATAAGTGTAATAAGTCTTGAGCTTACTTTTATGGTCGAAAGATCGTAATCGATCTCCTCCGGTTTCATAAATTTTATTGGCTTCTCTGCTCTCGTAGTGTCAACCGCTCTAAGCGCAATTTGGCCCCCCAATGAATTAAATTTAATATTCACACTCTTTCGCGGTATTTTTCTCATTTTTTCTAACTCCCCCAATGTTCCAACGTAGTTTTCATTTTTATAGACTTTTATTTCATTATAGCATTTGAATCTTTTATCAAAACAAATAACACATATTGGATTTTCGGTATCGTTAAACATAGAATCTTCAATTATAGTCACACTTTCAAGCCTATTTTTTGGGAAAGATGAATTAATAAAAGTCTCTGGAATTATCATCAATCCATAGTCGTTGTTCTCCATACATTTTTCAATAGCCAACTGATAAATATCGTCATATCCACAAGCTTCGAAATATTGCGAAACCCTTTTGTAAATTTTTTTTCTTTTAGCGCTATAGTTCGTAAGGTATGGAGGATTTGTTATTATTATTGATTTTTCAATTTTATTTATTTTCTTTAATCCATCATTAACTTTCCAACCCAAAGCCCTATCGATATCAAAACCTAAAGTTTTTGAAAATCCAATTTTTTTAGCCACTTTAAGTAAATCACCACCTCCAGCAAAAGGATCAAAAGCAATATCCGCATCGGTTTTTTCTATAAATTCCAAAATGTGGTCTTTAAGCCAAAAATGATTTTTAGTAAAAAATTGTCCTAGACTTGTTTTTTTTATGTTTATTTTCATATAGCAATTTTATCTTTAAATAAAAAATTATTCAAAAATAAACGATTTTTTAATCTTTTATATTTTTACAAATATAAAGACATTTTTTCGTCCAAAAAATCGGATCATCAATTTTTTCACTCGATCGTCGGGGCTGGTGGTGTAGAAGCTTATTTTAGCTTTGCGGCTCAAGCGTTTTTCCATTTCCGGATGTCTTTTCAAATAATCTTGAAGCTTCAAGGCAACTAGCCGGCCCTGTGTCACCACTTTGATTTTTTTTCCTAAAAAATCCGCGATCTCTTTCTCGATCAGCGCGTAATGGGTACAGCCCAGCAAGAAGGTATCGATTTTTTCATCTTCCGCTACCAAACGACCGGCCGTTCTCCCGATTTCGGCCAGCAGGATTTTGGCGTCAACATTCTTCTCAATCAGTTCAGCCAAATCACCGCCCGACCGGCAAACAACTGCAATTTCCGGATTGCGCTTCGCCATCTCCACCTCAAAAGTTTTTGAGGCAACCGTCGCTCGCGTTGCCAAGATGCCAACATGACCAGCCTTACTCCATTTTTCCAGCTCCTCCACCGTCGGAATGATAATGCCAAGCACTCGCCTGTCCGGATATTTCAACGGCAGAACTTCTCGCTGAATTCGACGCAGAGCATTGGCGGAGGCGGTGTTGCAGGCTAAAACAACAACTTCCGCGCCCCGCTCAAAAAGCCACTCCACCCCCTTCAAAGTCAATTGAAAAATTTCCTCCGGCCTTCGATTGCCGTAGGGAGTGTGTAAATTGTCGCCCAGATAAAGATACTCTCGCTCGGGTATCAATTCAGCTATGGCCCGCAAAATAGTCAGTCCGCCCAACCCCGAATCAAACACCCCAATTTTTCCTTTTCTGACTGTCATTTTCAAACTTTAAAGCTTGTTTTATTTTTTCATTCTACCGACAAGATGCGTTTTTAACAAATCTTAGCGTTAGAGCTCGACTTTTTTATTTGGAAACATTGACCATCGTCAAGCCGTCTTAATTAATTCTATTTTTGGCATAGAAAATCCTCGGCCTTGCTTAGCCATTGATCGATATGGTTCGGCTTTTCCAGATCATGATCTCCATTTTTAACCATAATCCTGTTTGAAAATTCAAAACTCAGACTTTCCGGAGGCACCGCAACGTCTTTTGAACCGTGGACATGAAGAATTTTTGAATCATACTCTTCTAACATTGCCGAAAAATCAATCCCTTCGCCCTCCAAAAAATAATCAGCTTTGATGTAATTAACTTTTGTCATCTTGTCAGTTCTTGAGCAATCCTCTTCGAAAGCCTTTTCATCTAAATTTTGCCGATAATTTTGCCAGGTAGTTTCTTCCGTCGCGCTCGTTTTTTTCATCTGAGAGGTGACAAACCAGTATCTTAATAATTCTTTTTGATTCAGCGCCGGCGCCAAAAGTACAATTTTCTCCAACTGATTTTTGATTTTTTCTATCACACCGGCCAGCACACAGGCCCCCAAACTGTGGGCGACAATATTGATTTTTTCATTGCCTGTCTCCCGCAGAAAAATCGGAATGGCCTTCAAAAGATCGCCGCCCTGTCGAGTAATCGTTGTGGCACTAAAATCACCGTCGGAAAGACCGCAACCGGGAAAATCCAATCGGAGCGAGGCAACGCCCTTTTCCGTCAAATGATCGGCCAAAGCTTTGAACTTTTTTTCCGTCGTGGAGCACCGCTCAAAACCGTGAAGAAAAATCACTGACTTGGTCGGCTTTTCTTTCGGTAAATTCAGCACTCCTCTCAACATCTGCCCTTCCTCACCCAAAAATTCTAAAAGTTTTGTTTGCATAGACAATTTTATAATTAATTATTCAACTTGCCAGAAGCCGATTCAAGTTTTCTAGGGCTTTTTTCGTATCAACCTTGATTATCTCTTCACATACCGCTTGGGCACTCAAGCCGAGATCCTTCATGGCTTCCTTTCCGATAAACTCAATAATCCTGGCATCAAATTCCTCTTTTCTAATATATTCCGGCAGGTTGTCTTCATTTAGCTCCTGACCGTTTTTACGTTTTTCTTCAAGCTCTTCGATCTTCTGTCGATAATCTTTTAGA
>CALFZX010000057.1 GCA_937952315.1 uncultured bacterium | reverse complement strand
ATTGAGCTGTTCACCTCTATAGCTAATAAGAAGATTTGATTTTTGTCAAAAAGCGAATCCGTTTTTCTCGCTTAAAAATCTTTATTTTTTCTTTCTTTCAGACTAAAATGGCCCTATGCGTAAAAATTATGAAAAAAAACTGAAAGTAGTGACGATAACCGGCGGGAACGGGGGTTTTTCTTTGTTGCGCGGGCTCAAAAAATTCGACTGGGATTTGGAAGCGATTGTGCCAATGACGGACGATGGCGGTTCAACCGGTCGCTTGCGTCGTGAGCTGGGCGTCCTGCCTCCCGGCGATGTCCGCTACTGCCTGTCGGCTATGGCTAATCTGTCCGGTGACTGGGAAAAAGTGCTGAATTATCGCTTTGAGAGCGGAGGCCTAAAGGGCCATACAATCGGCAATTTGATGCTGGCTTCGCTGGAAAAATTCAAAGGTGATTTCATTGAAGCGGTGAAGGAAATGGAAAAATTGCTTTCCGTGAAGGGAAAAATCATTCCTTCTTCACTGAACAGCACTCAACTGAAGGCGAGATTGGGCAACAAAAAAATTCTTCGCGGTCAACATCTGATTAACACCAGTCCGCTGATTCAAAAATTCGGAATCAAAAAGATATTTATTTCCCCGCGCCCCAAGGTCAATCCCAGAGCGGTTAAAGCGATAATGACGGCCGATATCGTGTCTATCGGTCCCGGTAACTTTTACTGTAGCATTCTTCCCAATTTGGCCATTCCGGAAATAAACGAGGCAATCAAAAAGACTAAAGCCTTGGTAGTTTTTAACTGTAATTTGGTGAATCGACTTGACCAAACTCCCAATTTCGATTTAGACGATTATGTCTCTTTGGTTAATCGATATTTAAAAAATGAGAGAATCGATGTCTCTACGGTGAATAAGGCCTTGCCGGCTGATCATTCATCTTACGATTTAGTTAGATATATAGCGAAAAAAAATCCGAATAGAAAATATCGGGTTTTCTGTTTTGATTTGGTTGATCAAGAGACTTCTAAATTCTCTAAATCTGACGAAATCGCCTATTTGAGATCGCCTTTTAGACACGACGGTGTGAAAGTCGGCAAAGCTTTGATAAAAATCTTTAACAAATTTAATTCAATAAAAAATTAAAATTATGCGACAAATTTCCGCTACTCGCTTTCAAGTTGATGAAAAAGTTAAAGTGCCTATCGTCTTTAATCTTTCCGAATCCTTAATGCCCGCCGAGGATGCCCTGGAGCAACTTAGAGGTTTGGCTAACACCGATTCGGTTTTTCATCATGTGGCGGTGCTTTCCGATGTGCACACTAAAAAAGGACGAAAATGTCCGACGGGCGTGGCGGTAGCCTCAAAAAACATTCTTCCACAAATTATGGATACGGCGCCGAATTGCGGAATGCGTATGTTCGCCACTTCTCTCTCGGCTCAAGATTTGAAAAAAGAAGATATCGACCGAATTTTCAGAGAACTGGTCAAGGAGGTGCCGACGGAAACTTTTTTTGGCGCCCCGATCGACTTTCAGACAGTCTACGATATTTGCCGTTTCGGAACAGAAGGCCTGGTTAAGAGAATGGGCCAAAAATACGATTTTTTGCCCGATGAATCGCAAAATACTTTTGAGGGAGGCAACGAGTTTAGAGAAGATGAGATTCCTTCAGAGCAAGAATTGGAATCGGTGATACCCAAATTATTTCTTAAAATGTCTCAATATCGTCTCGGCATACTGGGCATGGCCGGCAATCATTTTTTGGACCTGATGAAGATAGACGAAATCAGAGATGAGAAAAAGGCGACCGTTATGGGCCTGAAAAAAGATCAACTGGTTTTTTTCATGCATACCGGATCAGGTATTCTCGGTCAGTATGCCAGCTATTTTTATACGCCGAAAACAGAGGAGCATTTTTTAACTAAGGTGTTAGTTAATCTGGGCCGCATGACCATCAGAAAAGATTTTTTGGCTTCTAAAGATATTCGACAGATCCAGAAAGATTCTTTGGAATTCAGGAAAAGACCGGAATTTTACCAAATAGATCCTGAGTCCAAGTTGGGCAAGGCTTATTATTTGGCGCATCGAGCGGCCGGCAATTTCGGCTACGCTAATCGGGCGATTCTGAGTGCCAAGATAAAAAAAACCGTAGAGAAAGAATTTCAGAGAAAACTAGACTGGAATTTAATTTATGATATGGGGCACATCGGGGTTCGAAGAGAAACTCATTTCGGCGAAGAGGTTTGGGTTCATCGCAACGGTGTTAGTCGCGCGAACGGTCCGATCAAGATGAGAAACCATCCGATTTTTTCTCAAACGGGGGAGCCTTGTTTCTTCGCCGGCTCGATGACGACTCCGAGCTATCTGGCCACCGGAACGGACGAAAATGACACAACTTTTTTCTCCGCCAGTCACGGAGCGGGCAAGACTAAAAATATACCTGGAGAAATCAACAAAAAGCAACTGATGGAAAAAGTTTCCGCTCAGGGAGTCGGGCTCTATAATGCTCAGTCGAGCGGTGTTGTCAAACAATATAGCGATTTCTACAAAGACATTAACGAAGCAATGAAAGGAATTGAAGCGAATAAAATTGCGACTTCAGTGGCAAAGCTTTCGCCCCTGGCTGTTTTAATGGCTTAAAGAAGCAGTTTTTTTGATCTCTATTCGCCTATAATATTGGAAAAGATACTACTTGATTCGGGAAAAATTATTTCTTTGAGCTTTTTACTGTCTTTATTCTCACCTTCACTAAACCAGAGCTTTCTTTCTCCGCCGTCGTAACTCAAATCAAAAATTTCTTTGTCGCTTCCGAATAAAAGTGATTTGTTTCTGCCCTCTCGTCCGTCTAATTCTAGAAGCCAGATCTCTTTTTTATTGGCGACCAGAATGTTTTGGTAGTCGTAGAACCATTGGACTTTTTCGATTTTATCCGATTGAGAATAAACGATTTCTTTTTCTCCGATCAAATGTTTCGGCTGGACTTCCCAATCGCGAACAAAATAGACTATCGCCTCATTTTCTGTTTTGAACAGAAGTTTTTTGCCGTCGTCGGAAAAATAAACATCCGTGACATTCTCACCGATTTTAGTTATCGGTCCAATGCCGGTTTCTTTAAAACGCGTTTCGTCCCAAAGAAATAACCCTTTTTTTTCGTCTATAATGGCCAGTAATTTTTCTCCATAGGCAAAAATTTGATATTTAAATTCGGAATTCATTTCTGTTGAAAAATCTACTTCTTTAATCAAATTTCCAGTTAAACTCAGAATTTTAATTTTTCGTTCGCCGGTCGAAAGGGAGCAGAGATAGCTTCCGCAGAAAGTGAAACCGTCACTCTTATCTGTAATAGTGGAAGAAGAAACAGAAGAAGACTCTTTTCCATTATCATTCAAGTTAGTGTTGTTATTTCTTGATGGAGCTGAATTTTTGTTCCCGTTTTCGTTATTATTTGTATTCTCGTTGGAATTGATATTGCGATTTTTATTGTCGGCTAATTTTTTATTGGCGAAGGCGACGATGTCTTTGAGTCGAAAATTCAAAATTTTCTTATCGCTTAGAACATAAAGATCTCCTCCGTCATCCCAAGTGTAAAAATCGGGTTTTACGGTGACTTTTTTCTCTTTTTGTTTAGGCTCCGCTAAAAGATTGTTGTCGCTAATCGTTTCAACCGGAGAGTCATTATTTTCCGGTGGTTGGGGCAAAATATCGTTTAAGCTAATCAATGTGCTATCCGGACTGTCTGTCTGGAATAGCCAAACCTGTTCTTGACCGCCTTTTTTGAAGGAAAAGATTAGCCAGTTATTGTTTCCGGACCATTTGATTTCGCCCGCCTCGACGGACAATCTTTCGTTGGTCGTCTCTTTGCTAATTAAGTGGTCACCGGCATTGTCTCTAAAGTAGAAAGCCAGAGACTCCTCCTCCCTTGTGAAGTAGGCTAATTTTTTTTTGTTTGGGCTAAAGGCGTTTTTAACGATGTTCTTTTCCAAAACTTCCTTTGCCTTCGAATCGTTAGGTGCCAAGGTAACATTCCAAAATTCGGTGGCGATACCGGAACGAACGCGAGTTTTCTTGGTCCAATCTCGATAGCCGTCTTTGCTGACTTTTATTTCGTATTCTCCGGGCCTCAGGCCGTTTATGTTGATTGATTGGTTAATGATATCGATTTGTTTTTTAGCCAAGGGCTTACCGTCAACAAAAACGGAGACATCAAAGGGGGTAGGCTTAAGAACGACAGTGCCGGAATAAATGAAGATACCTATTTTCGGATCAAAGCGGTAACCTAAAGAATAAAAAATAATGAGGGGTGCGATCAGTCCCAGAACAACAAAAAAAATCAAAGAGACAATAACCTTTCGGCTGAATAAAAGACTTAAACAATTTTTAGTTTTTTTCATGCTGAAAAAGTAATTAAATTTAATTTTATTTTTCTTCCGCCCGCTCGACATATTTCATCTCTTCGGTGTTGATTCTGATTAAATCGCCTTCTTTGATAAACAGAGGCACGGAGATTCTTAGGCCGGTTTCCAGTTCGACCTGTTTGCTTCCCCCATCGGCCGTGTTCCCCCGCAAGGCGGGTGGCGCCTCAACAACTTTAAGTTCCATTTTTATCGGCAGATCGACATTGATTGGATTGCCGTTAAACACTAGTAAATTTACTGTTATTCCTTCTTTGAGAAAAAATATTTTATCGCCCAGTTGATTTTTGCCGAGCGAAAACTGTTCATAAGTATTTTCGTCCATAAAATAGTAAGAATCGCCCTCGGCATAAAGAAATTGCGCTTTGTTGAGAGAAGTTTCCACCTCTTTGATAGTCTCACTGCCTTGAAAGGTTTGACTTATAACATTACCGGTGGCCAGATTTTTTATTTTAGTGCGCAAAACAGCACCGCCACGACCGATTTTGCTGTGTTCTCGATAAACGACTTCGTACGGTTGGCCTTCAAATTCAATTTTTGTTCCCACTTTTACTTCATTCAAACTAAGCATCAGATTGACTTAAAACTTATTTTCCGAAACTTGCTCCAATTCTATTATATTTATTCTCTCCCTTCAAGGGCTTTTTTTATTGTAAGCGGATCGCCGTAGCTAATCATATCTCCACTATGAAAACCTCTTCCCAATCTTGATATTCTTAGATCCGGGAAGCTTGGTGCAAGTATTTCTTTTATTAGTTGCGCGGTTGCCTCTCCGGGTGAAGTAAAATCAGTGGCCAAAATCAGCTCTTTGACAGAATTCTTGGTTATTAGATCCTTGAGTTTTTCAATTCGGGTCTGAATAATCTTGATTTTTTTAAGGTTATGATGTCCCGACGCCTCTTCACCCAAAGCAAAATAAGTTCCATTAAAATCGGCATTTTGCTCAATGATGTCAATGGTAAAAGGTGAAACAGTAAGGCAAACTGTCGATTTGTCTCTCTCCGGATTCTGACAGAATCGGCAAAGATTATCTTTGGAAAAGTAAAAACACTGCTCGCAAGCGCCGACGGCCGTAAAATCGGTCCATTCTTTAAGCAGGGCTTCACGCTCTTCTTTTGATTTTTTCCATAACCATTCCAAAAATCGCTCCGCTCCTTTTTCGGAAAAGGCGGGAGTCTTGGCCAGTATTTGAACTAATTGTCGAGGTGACGAGCCGTTTTCTTGCATTCCTTGTGCGGATTTATTTTATTGGGTAAGCCTAACATTTTTTTTGACATTCGGAAAATCCGACTTAAGATACCAAAAAATAGTTTTTAAAAACAAAAATGAAAAAAATCCTCACTATTGCGCTCTCAATCCTAGCTATTGTCGCCCTTTCAGGCACGGCCTCCGCCTGGGTGGAACCCGATCAGATGCCGCCCAATGGTAACATCGCCGCCCCACTGAACACCGGTTCTTTCGCCCAGACTAAATTAGGCGGGTTGCTCATAGGATTCGGAAATGTAGCTTACGGTCTCATCGTCAAAAACGGAAATTCCGGCTTCGGTCTTGAGCAACCGACTGAAAGAGTCGATGTTAATGGCAACATCAAGCTGAACGGCCGGATCATCGGTTTGCAAGCGCCAACCGACGGCAACGACGCAGTGAACAAGAACTATGTCGATGCGATGGGTGGAGGAGGAGGAACCTATACGGCGTGGGGAAAAACAGAGTGTGCTTCGGGCTGGACAAAAGCGTATGAGGGAGTCGCCCTGAACTCAGTAACCGTTTATGACGGTGCCCCATCCATATCTGGATCAAATACCCTGTGTATCATACCGGATAATCTATCTTTTGTCGGAAATAATTTTAGTCAGTGCTGGGTTTCGGCGGAAGGACGGAAAACTTCGTGTGGCAAGAATCTTCCCTGTGCCGTCTGCGTAAAATAATCCCCGCTTAAACCCCTTGACACTTGTTTAAGAATTGGTATAAATTTTGTACCAATTCTTAAATGTATCTATAAACAAAAAATAGTTCTTGACAACCCAAAATTTCTCTGATTTTATAAAAATATACGTTTCTTTGTATTAATATATATATTAATAGGAGCGAACGTCTATTTTAGTTTTTATTCTCTAATTTATGCGTTTTTTTGATTTTGAAAAGGTAATGGCCGGCACTCCCGTCTTTACCGCCAACGAAGCTAAAAATATTTTTTTCAATCAAGAAAATATTTTAGTCCAAATCGCCTTTTGGGTTAAAAAAGGTTACTTAAAGAAAATCGAAAAGGGGCTATATTTACTTTCTACTAAAGAAAATGAAATTGATCCTTTGACTTTCGCCAGCAAAATCTACGCTCCGTCCTATCTGAGCTTAGAATTTATGTTGAACCGATACGGAATCATCCCGGACATCCCGTGGACTTACACTTCGATTTCCTCGCGAAAAACTAAGTTTTTTGAGAATAGTTTCGGTAATTTTTCTTACCAACAAATCAAAAAAGAATTATTCACCGGCTACATCACGGAGAGTAGGGGGGGGATTTCTTTCAACGTAGCCACGCCGGAGAAAACGATTATGGATTTTATTTATCTCAACAAAAATCGTTTTGTTCCAAAACCGGATTTCTGGCAAGAAATGCGCATTGACGAAGAGTTTCATTTTGATCGAAAAGCTATTCTTTTCTACAAAAAACTCTTCAATGATAAGAAGGTAGATGCTTTAATTGACACTTTATTAATCTATCAAAAAAATGCTCGATAAATTTTTCCTGGAAAAATATACAAAACTTAACAACATTCCCGCCAAACCCCGTGCGGTCTTAACAGAGTATCTGCAGTCGGAAGTGCTTTTTGTTCTTTATGGAATGGAGTTTGGTAAATTTTTGACCTTTATGGGCGGTACCAGCCTAAGATTTGTTTATGGCATTGAGAGATTTTCGGAAGATTTGGATTTTGAACTAATCAAAAAAAAGTTAGATTACAAAAAATTGGCTCTTAGCTTGGAGAAAGAGCTGGAAAAATTGGGATTTACTGTTGAAACCAGAATTAAAAAAACTCCCAATATTTTTATCATTTTTGTAAAATTTTCCGGATCAATTTATCAAGTGGGTCTCAGCCCGTTTCCGGATCAAAAAATCAAGATTAAATTTAAAATTGATCCCAATCCTCCAAAAAAAATTATCTATACTAATGAAAAAATTTCCGCTTATGGTAAAACTTTTAATGTTATTACCAACACCCTTTCTACTATTTTCGCCCAAAAAATCATCGCTATCAAGATGCGTCCCTATCAGAAAGGACGAGACTTTTACGATTTGATTTGGCTTTTGGCCCAAAAAAATTTGGAGCCTAACTATGCCTTACTGCGTGAAATGAACATTAAAGTGAAAAACAAAAATGAGCTGATTAAAGAACTGAAAAAAATTATTGCCGACTCAGACCTCAAAGAAGCGTCCAGGGACGTGGAGCGATTTTTGTTTAATCCTCAGCAGGCCAAGTGGATTCTTGATTTGCCGAAGTATTTAAAAACTTTTGCCGATTGATTTTTTTAAGGACAATTTTCAAATATTAGACGCATTTGAATAGCAATTTAAAATAAAATATGTTTTGGATTTTTTTCTCGAATCTTCTGCTTCTGTCTGCGTTTTTAAAGGGTGGCTTGACTGGCGTGATGGCACCTGCCAATTTAATATCCTCGGACGATAAGGCTTCCTGTGTCAAAGAAATCAAAGAATTCACAGTCCGCGGTGGCTCTATGACCGACTTGATAAATCAAGGAGAGAAGGTGAAAATTCTTTTCGGTTTTTATGATTGCAATGAAATCGCAAGAGGCGATGTGGTTGCCTATGATTATAAAGGTAACTCAAATTTGATTATTAAAAGCGTAAAAGGTCTGCCGGGTGATCATTTCAAAATTATAGAAGACCAAGGCGATGCCGGAGCGATAATAGAGATTAACGGTGAAACGGTTTCCAATAGCAAGGAAGAGCCGTATAGTCTTGACGAACAGGAGAAAAAAATGATCGCTCTCTACGAAAAAGATTATGAGGGTGTTATTCCGCCAAACAGCTATCTGATTCTCGGTAATTTGGCCTCCGGCTCAATCGATTCAACCCGATTCGGTTTAGTGAATAAAAAAGAGATTGCCGGTAAAGTGTTGAAACAATATTAGAGCAAATTCTATTTTACAAACTATTTTTTTCAATTATTATCTAAATATAAGTTATTTCGTCGTTTAAAAAAAATCAAATGAAATTCAAAACAAAAAGAGAAAAAATCCGCTCTCTCACAGGGTTTTTACTAATTTTAACGCTGGCGTTCAACGCCGTTTTTGTGTTTGGTTCAAGCTTTTTTATTTCCGATTGGTTGGCGCCTCAATCCGTCAGGGCGCTCGAAGTGAATAAAAATGATTTTAAGAATTTCAAATATGCAATTGAAAGTTTGGATGTGTTTAGGAGAATAGATCTCTCCAGTTATCTAGATAAGCCGGTTAGAATCCCTTTGATGAATGGCAAGGAGAAAGATTTGCTTGTTATTCATCCGCCTAAAATATTGAACAAAACAACCAATTTGCCTCTGCGAACGACACTACTATCGAGTGGAAGCGTTCCCAATGAAGATAATTTAAATTTTGCCAAAGAAATTGAAGACCAAATTAATGCGATTGCGGAAAACAATCAAACTTTGTTGGAAATTCTACGGACCCTAACGGAGACTAATTTGCGCGTTTCTGTCGGCGATGATGAAGAATTGATAAAATTACTGATTCGAAAAGTTCAAGCGGAAGAGGAATCGGTTGACCAGTCTTTGGATACCAACCCCCTATTGACCGAAGACAGTCTTTCAAGTTTAACGGGTGAGGCCTTGAGCGAAGATAACGCTTCCAGTTCTCAAACTCGCCAATTGTTAGTGATTTTGCTCCTTTTATTATATATGAATCAAACATTGGCGAATTCCTTGAATGAGGAAAAAACAGTTTGTATCGAATCCGGCGGAGAGTGGATTGGGGGCAAATGTTTTAATAAAAATGCGGAGAAATGTGAAGAAGGGGGAGGAAAATGGATTTTATTCAAGAACGCCTGCTTCGTGGAAAAGCAGATTTGTGGCAACTCGAATAAAGATTGCACCGACTATAACGGTAATTCTAATTCTTCAGTTTTCTCGGAATGGTTTTCCGGTTCGAACTCAAATTCCAATAGCAATGATAACGGCAATCAAGGTGTCTACGGTTGTGCTTGTAACTCGGCTAAATGCCTGAATGAGGAAACTCTGACTTGTATTCCCAAAGAGAACAGTAAGAAAACTCTTTGTGAAAAGAGCGGAGGGGAGTGGAGAGAGTTTTCTTCGGCGGAAGAACTTTGTTTGATGCATTGCGGTGAAACGAATGACAATTGTAGCGGTGCGACATTTAACGACAATTACAATTGGGAAAGCGCCGACGGTTCGGCGGAAGCGCGAGAAAATTGCGATTGTGGCAAAGAAAAATGCCTATCACCCTCGGGCAAATGTATCAAAAAAACGGAAACGGACGCCGACGACGATAAAGACGGCGTGGCGAATAAATACGATAAATGCGCCAATACTCCGCAGGGAGAGACGGTGAATAATATCGAAAACCATGTCGATCGAGGTTGCTCCTGTAGTCAATTGACTGCGATGGGCAAAGTGCCTCGAATTTATTGCCCGCCGGACGGTTGCGAGGGCAATTATTTAGTCAGATACGATCGAACAATGATGAACCAACCTCAGTGCCAAAATGGAGTGATTCAACAGCAGAATAATTACAACAATTACGGAAATTACGGAAGCTACGGAAATTACGGAGACGGAAACTATTCGAATAGCGGCTCCGGTACCGGTGGAGCTTGTCCAGTAATCTCTCGGATGCAGGATAGTCGTTGCAATAATAACAACAATCAAAACGACAACAATAACAAAAAATTGGAAGATTTGCTTAAAGAGTTGTTGAAGAACAAAAATCAAAACCAGAACAAGAATCAGGGAGGCGACAAGGGTGGCGGAGGCGGCGGAGGCGGAGGAAATCCCACCGGTGATCCAAGCACGAGTAATCCTAAACCGGATCCGAACGCTAACACGAACAGTGGCGCTAAAAAAACTCCTAGCGGTAACGATCCGGAGGGTGTCGGCCAGTTTAACAAGGAGCGAGCCGGCACGGACAAGGATCCGTTCTTGCTACACGCAACTCAATTCACTAAACTTTGCGGAGAAAATACTTATGTTTTGACTAATGCTCGACCTAGAGAGGGCAAGCTAAGAAACAAGCCCGAAGCGAAAGCCGAAGCCAAACCGGCCTCATCGGCGCCAACCAAACCGAACACTACCTGTCCGGTCGGTGGTTGCAGCATGAGTCAGGACGATGCCAAAAACAGAATCGAAATCAATAAGCTCATTCAGGCGGAAGATTGGTCCAAGATTAGCCAATCTTCTCGAGATAAAATTGAGGCGATTACTTCGAAATTAAGCAATACAGGATCCAGTTCCAACGCCAAGATGGTTGAAATGATTAAAAATTTAATTCAGGAAGGCAAGAATGAATTGACTCAGGCCAGCAATGCAGGCGCTCAAAATCCGAA
The DNA here is from genome assembly GCA_937952315.1 of uncultured bacterium. Taxonomy (GTDB): domain Bacteria; phylum Patescibacteriota; class Minisyncoccia; order CAIUEV01; family CAIUEV01; genus CAIUEV01. Next base: position 26,800 of record CALFZX010000057.1, on the reverse strand, counting down.
TGAATATGAAAGCATGCAAGATCCAAAGTTGGCCGGCACTCCCTACTTTAAAGTACCGACATGTCAGGAGTTGGCCGCTGCCCATTGCTGTGTGTGCAGCGCCTGCAATAAAAAGTGCTGTGACGACGCCAAATGTAAAAATAGTGAGCAGGACTGCAAGACTAACTGTAAGGAACCGGCTTGCTGTGGCTGGGCGGTTGGCAAAGACTGTGTAAAAGAAGGCAAGGGCGAGTGTAAAGGAGATAAATGCACTAGCTGTGCCAGTCTAACGAGTCCCTGCAAGGAGGAAGCGGCTAAATCGATTAAGCTCGAGTTTGATCAAGCGGATCCGTTTAAGGGCTGGAATATTGCCAATAACAAAGAAACTACCAGTCAGAAAAAATGTGAAGATTTCAGTAAAGATGCGAAAAACAAGACACATGAAAGCATTTGCCGCTACGACTGCGAGGGTAAACCGGTCGGCTGTGAGGGCGGATACGATGATTGCAAAATCATTGTTATCTCAAACGGTGATGAAGTGGAACATAACATGACGAACGATCCGAATAAATTTGAGAGAGGTTTACCAACTGGCGGAATGACCACTTTCACTAACCGTAAAGAAGGGACGATTATCAAAGTTAATGGGAATAATTTGGCCGGTCCGCCCTTGACTAAAATTGGTTGGGTTAAAGAGCTGGATGATGAAAAGGGTAAAGCCTGTAATTGTCAAAACGGTCCGACGGGAAATAAACCACAGCCATAAGCTGCTAAACAAAGATAAATAGGCAAAGACCGGTTTCTCTGAACCGGTCTTTGCTTTTAGCTGGTGAATTTTTCGATAATGACAGAAAGGTTTTTCTTCCTTTGACATTAGCCTTCTTATCAATAAAAAAACCGTCGGTTCTGGCCGACGGTTTCTCGAAATGATAAATAGAAAATATTTTGGAGCTATCCTGACTCTCCAACGGCTTTCTTGCCTTCCTTGCGACGAACAATCTCGCCGACATAACGCAAACCTTTGCCTTTGTACGGATCAACTTTTCTTACTTTTTTGATTTGAGCGGCTACTTCACCGACTTTTTGCTTGTTGATTCCGCTAATAGAAATAACATTTTTTTCTACATTGGCCGTGATGCCTTCCGGAATCATAAACTCAACGGATTTGGAGTAGCCAACATCCAAGACTAGCTTGTTACCCTGCAAGTTGACTTTATAGCCGATTCCATTTAGTTCCAACTTCTTTTCAAAGCCGGAAACCACGCCCTCAATCATGTTAGCCAAATTGGCGCGAGTGGTGCCCCACAAAGCTACCATTTTGGAAAATTTAGGATTTAGGGAAACGGAGATTTCCTTTTCAACGATTTTGATGGTAATCATCTCGGAAAAGAGAGCGCTTAATTCACCTTTTGGCCCCTTGACTTTGATTTCGACTTGACCCTTTTCCTTCGGTAGAGACTCAACCGTCACTCCCTCCGGGATAATAATAATTTTTTTACCTATTCGAGACATGGAATTAACTATAAAATATTAGTAAACAACACAAATCACTTCTCCGCCCGCCTTATTTTTTTTGGCTTCAAAATGAGACATTACTCCCTGAGAAGTTGAAAGAACAATCATTCCGCGTCTTCCGCCAGCTTTATGAATTCCTTGAGCCCCGCTATAGATTCTTTGTCCTCCCTTACTGATTTTTTTGATGCCCGCGATGGCCGATTCTCCCTCTTCGTTGTATTTTAGAGAGACTTTAAGCTCTTTACGGCCTTCTAGATTTTTAATAATTTGGACCTTCTTCAAATATCCGTGTTTAACTAAAACCAAAATAACGGCTTTTTTGAATTTTGAATAAGGGATAGAAACCGTTTGATGGTTCCGCATGATAGCATTTCTGATTCTGGTGAGCATGTCTGCAATAGTATCCATAGAACGAAAAACTTAAATGATTATATTACCAACTTGATTTCTTGACTCCCGGCATTTCCCCATCGGAAGCTAATTCTCTGAAGCAAATGCGACAAATGCCGAAAAATCTCAGAAAACCGTGATTTCTTCCACATTTCCAGCAACGACGAATCGTTCGGGATTTGTATTTCGGTTTTTTTAGCGCTTTGATGATCAATGCTTTACGAGCCATAAGAATAAAATATTACTGATTACGAATTTAAATTAAGCGGAAAACCCAATTTTTTTAGCAAGAAAGAGCCTTGCTCTTGATTTCTGGCAGTAGTGGTGATGCAAACCTGCAAACCAAAAATAAAATCGGTTTCATCCGGGTTGATTTCCGGAAAAACAAAGTGCTCTTTCAATCCCAAAGAAAGATGGCCGGTCTGACCAAAATTCTTGACGGGAATACCCTGAAAGTCTTTGATTCTGGGCAGGGTGGCGACGACTAATCTTTCCAAGAAATGCCACATACGATTTCCACGAAGCGTGACTTTAACGCCTACTTTATCTTTCTCTTTCAGTTTAAAGCCGGCAATAGCTTTCTTAGCCAAAGTGACCACCGGCTTTTGACCGGTTACTTTTTCCAAGTCGGCTAAAATATGCTTGACTCCATTTTCGTTAGTGTTGATCTTCCCAATTCCGACATTGACTACAATTTTGCTTATACGAGGAGCCTCCATGTCATTATGAAAACCGAAAGATTTTTTGAGCTCCGGTAAAACTTCATTGAAATATTTAACTTTCAAATTCGGTTCGGTCTCAATTTTTTTGACTTCTTTGACTTTACTCATCGATGTTTTTCTTACATTTTTTACAAATTCGCTTTTTTGAATTACCTTCCAAAGAATACCCGACACGAGTGGCTTTTTTGCATTGCGGGCAAATCAATTTTACATTGGAAATATCCAAAAAAGTAGGTAATTCTATTCGTTGGCCGATTTTCCCCTGTTTGGTTTTTTCTGCTGGAACATGCTTTTTCACCAGATTAACGCCTTCAACCAGAAGCTTCTTGACGGCGGGTGCAACCTGGATAACTTTTCCGGTTTTACCCTTGTCTTTTCCGGCTATCACTAAAATATTGTCGTCTTTTCTAATTTTCATAGCTAAAATCTTATAAAATTACAGCACTTCTTGCGCCAAGGAAATTATTTTTTGGAAACCTCTTTCTCGCAATTCTCTTGGGATGGGTCCAAAAATACGGCTACCTTTCGGCTCCTTGCCATCCAAGATAACGGCCGCATTGTCGCCAAAACGAATATAGGAACCGTCTTTGCGACGATAAGGCGCTTTTTGTCTCACAATAACCGCCTTGACTACTTCCTTCTTCTTGACCCCGCTCCTTGGCTCCGCTGACTTCACCGAGGCAACGACTATATCTCCGATATAAGCATAACGGCGTCTGGTTCCACCCAAAACTTTGAAACATTCAATTAGTTTGGCTCCTGAATTATCGGCAACTTTTAATCGGGTTTCTGCTTGAATCATGGCTATTGATAAAAGAAGTAAATATTTAGCGTTGAAGCGGATTTAGTAAAGCACTTTCCACTTTTTGTCTTTGCTGATCGGGCGAATACTTTTAAATGAAACAATATCTCCTGTTTTATAAAAATTCTTAGGATCGTGCACCTTATATCTCTTTGAGGTGGTATATCTCTTGAGGTATTTGGGGTGTTTCTTGAGAGTGTCCACTCGAACCACTACGGTTTTGTCCATTTTGTCGCTGACAACCGTTCCTTTGACAACCTTGACAATTTTTTTGGCTTTGTTATGTTCCATCTTTAATCAAATAAAAAAATACTCGGTACATTTTTAGCAAGCTAAAAACGATTTAACAACATTTAATCGTTAAAGTCAACTAAATCCCCGTTTTAGGACGATTGGCTGACAAACTCGTATAAACTACTTATAATCTAGAAGTATTAAATGTCAAATTATTTTTATTTCATCAAGATGCAACGACTTCAAGAAAATTATTTACAGTTGATTTGGACCTTGGCCAAGACTGACTTTAAGTTGCGTTATCACGGTTCTTTTTTGGGCTATATCTGGGCGGTTTTAAAGCCTTTGTTAATGTTTTTGATTCTTAATTTTGTTTTTTCTTCCGTCTTTAATCCAAAAAATACCGGAACCGAATATTACTCTATTCAGCTGATTGTTTCAATTATTCTGTTTAATTTTTTTGGCGAAGGAACGATGGCGGGACTTGGCTCTTTGATTCAAAAATCCGCTCTTGTGACTAAAATTTATGTTCCTCGTTGGACAATTATCGTAGCTTCCACTCTGAATTCCTTGATGGTTTTTTTGATGAACATTTTTGTAGTGATAATTTTCTTTATTTGGTACGGTTTTTTGCCTTCCGGATTAGCTATTCTTAACTTTATTTTGTTCATCGTGCTTACTTATTTGATTATTCTAGGTTTTGCTTTTATTGCGGCGCCTCTTTTTGTTAAATTTAGAGACTTGTCTCAGATCTGGGAAGTATTGGTTTCGGCTCTTTTCTACGCTTCCCCCATTGTTTATCCTCTTTCTATTCTTTCCGATGAATATCGCAAAATAATTCTGTTCAATCCGATGGCCTATATTATTCATTTCAATAAAACTGCTTTGGTGGAGGGGAGATTCGCTCCGGCCGGAGATTTGGCCATTTTTGTGGTGATTGTGGTGTTGTTTTTTGCCTCCTCTTTGTTGGTGTATAAAAAAATGGAGGCCAAAATTGCGGAAAATATTTAAATTATTAGAATGAACGCTTTTTTTAAAAGGCTTAAGGGCTTTAAGGTTAAGGATCTGCTATCGCTTGCGAGAAAAGCCAAGACAGTTTTTAGGAGAGAGGGAGCGTTTAAAACTCTTAGCTATTTTTTTAAATATTTAAGATTCGGTCGCAGTTATTTTCAATTATCGGTGATCACGCCGGAAAAATATCGAAAATTTTTGGAGCTAAAAGAACAATTTGATAGTAAATCGGCTTTAAAAAAGATAAAGAATTTTTCATATCAACCAAAAATTTCGATTTTAGTGCCGGTATTTAATGTCAGCGCCAAATGGCTCAATTTGTGCATCGAATCGGTTCTAAATCAAGTATACTTTAACTGGGAATTGTGTCTTTGGGATGATGCCTCTTCTAAAAAAGAAACGCTCGAATGCTTGAAGAATTGGCAAGCGAAAAATGATAGAAGAATAAAAATCGGTTTTGGCTCAAAAAACCAACATATTTCCGGAGCATCCAATAAGGCTCTCAAAATGGCAACGGGCGAATTTGTAGTTTTGCTTGACAACGACGACGAAATTGCGCCCGATGCTCTTTTCGAATGTGTAAAAGCGTTGAATTCCGACAAGAACCTTGACTTTATTTATAGTGATGAAGACAAAATTGACGCTAAAGGCCGAAGAGTCAGTCCATTTTTTAAACCCGATTGGTCGCCCGATCTGTTTTTTTCCATGAACTACACTTGTCATTTAAGCTGTTTTCGGAAGCAAATAGTTGATGAAATTGGTGGATTCAGGCTGGGTTATGAAGGCTCGCAAGACTATGATTTGACTTTGCGGATCATCGAAAAAATCAGTTCCGAAAGAATCCACCACATCCCCAAAGTGCTTTATCATTGGAGAGAATTGGAAACTTCGACCGCCTCCAGCCCTGATTCTAAAAATTACACTTTGGAGGCCTCAATCAAGGCTTTACAAGACTATCTTAGAAGAAACAACATTGAGGGGGAAGTAATCGAGGGATTGACGCCGGGTCGTTTCTATATCAAAAGAAAGATTGTTGAACCGAAAAAAGTTTCCATCATTATTCCTTTTCGGGATCAGCCGGCGATGCTCAAAAAATGTGTCACCAGCGTTCTCGCAAAAACCGAATATTCAGATTACGAAATAATTTTAGTCGATAATCAGAGTCAAGAGGAGCGAACCAAAAAATATTTGGCTCGTTTAGCGCAAAATGGAAAAATAAAAATATTGAATTACGATCAGCCGTTTAATTTTTCGGCTATTAATAATTTTGCCGTGGAAAACTGTGATGGTGATTATATCTTATTACTGAACAATGACACTGAAGTTATTGTGAAAGATTGGCTGAATGCGATGGTCCGAGAAATTCAGCGACCGGAAGTGGGAGTGGTCGGAGCAAAGCTGCTCTATCCGAACAAAACTGTTCAGCACGCGGGGGTAGTTTTAGGAATGGGCATTGCCGGACATGCCTTTAAATACCTACCGGATGCCAACGAAGGCTATCGTAGCCAAGCGAAAATTTTGCGCAATTATTCGGCGGTGACTGGCGCTTGCCTGATGACAAAGAAGAAATTATATCGAGAGGTCGGCGGTCTGGACGAACAAAACTTAAAAATCGCTTATAACGATGTCGATTTTTGTCTGAAAATAAGAAAAAAAGGATTTTTAGTTGTCTATACTCCTTATGCCAAACTTTATCATTATGAATCTTTGAGTCGGGGAGACGATGAATCAATAAAGAAAGAAGATCCTGAAAAATTAAAGAGAATCGTTTCGGAGAGAAAATTTATGGCTGAAAAATGGCAAGATTGGATTGATAATGACCCCTACTATAATCCGAACTTAACTCGAAGAAAAGAAGATTTTTCTCTAAGAACGGAAAAGCTTCCGCCCAAAATGATATAGAGCCAAGAAAATCAAAACGAAACCGGCTAAAATAGAAAAATAGAGCGGTTTGTTGTTCTTGGGTTGTCTCCACCAAAAATCCAAAACGCTGGTTTCTCGAGGAGGTTTGTAGGTGATATCCTTGACTATGTTTTTACCTTCGGCATTTTGCTCCATCGGGGGACTATAAATCAAACGAAAATTCAGCGGATCTTTGCGATTAAGAACAGTGTTTTTGATGAGGCGAAAATTCACCCAATAAGGGGCAAATGTCGGAACATATTGATATTCTCCGCTCGTTAAGGTGTTATGCCCCGTTTGGTGAAAAAGATCTTTCATGGTGCGGGGGAAAATGCCGTAGCGGGCGGAAGCTCCGAGTAATTGGAAGAGAAAACTAAAGATGATCAAGCCGAAAAATACATATCTGAATTTATTATTATCCCACCGATTAGCCTGGAAAACGGCTATAAGCGGAATTGCCCACACCAAGCAAAGAGAAATCAGATACCTCGGCCCCCAAGTTTCATCGCTCCACCAATGAACATTGGAGACAAAAAGCAGAAGAAGGGATGAGTATAAAACGATAAAAATCGCTTCTTTTCTTTGTTTTTGGTAGAAACCTCGAAAGAAAAATAAAGTGAGAAACAGGATCGGATTATAGATAAAAAAACTTTTTCCGAAACTCAACAGCAGTCCGTAAAGGCCGAAAATAAAAGGTTCTCCGCCGAAAAGTTCATTTTGTAAAACATACGGCGATTTGAGGTAGCCCCCGTAAGAGACATTATTGCCCAACAAATAGAGAGGGATAAAAATGATCAAGGGTGAAAAGAGAAGCAACATTGATTGCAGGAATTTTTTGAATTGAAATTTCTGAGGTGAGTAAAAAAGAAGGAAAATATAGAAAGCAAAGGCGGGACCGGTGATAAAATAATAAGATTTACTGAAGAGAAGGGCGAAGAAGAATGTTCCGCAGAGAAAAATATCGATTTTTTTCTGAGTGCGACCGAACCGGAAGAGGAAGTAAATGGCGGTGGCGATAAAAAAGACAGAGGTGGGTTCCATGCCGATGACGGCGTAAGGGAAAGTCATGGTGGCGAAGGCGTAGGCAACGGTTAGAATGAGAGCGGGAAGATCTTTCAAAAAAAGAGTGAAGAGCAAAAAGGCGATGCCGACGGTTAAGGCGGTAATAAATGGATTATAGGCGAGGGTGAAAAATTTGAGATATTTTTCTTTCTCTCCGTCGAGTAAAGTATTTATTTTTTCACCCAAATAAACAAAAGGAGTCTCCAAAAGTATCTGTCCGTAGCCACAGCGACTGGCCTTGAATTCTCTCGACTGCAGATTGTCTCGGATACGATGAAAGGTTTCGTCTTCGTAGCCTTGAAAATCAACATGTTGAAAAAGGAGGTAAAAGAAAAAAGAAAACAGAGCTAAAAAGAAGAATTGAAGCCTTTTTTTGCGAATCATGTTGATTTGATTATTTTTGGGTAATCATTTTTTCTCCCCAATAGGCGCCTCGAAGTAGAGTTTTTTCATTCCAAGCGTCAGCCATCAATTGACCGCCGATGGAAAGTTTTTTTCCGTCAAGAATCGTGTTGCCAATAGGCACCGAGATGGCGGGAATGCCGGCCAAATTAGCGATGGTGGTGAAGGCGTCGGCTAAATACATTTTGACCGGGTCGTTTGTTCTCTCACCTATCTTAAAGGGCAAATCGGGGCTGGTTGGAGTGAAAATCAGGGGATATTTTTTGAAAATGGCTGATAAGCTTTTTTTAATTTCGGCTCTAATTTTTTGGGCTTTACCGTAGTAGGCGTCATAGTAACCGGAAGAAAGACAAAATGTTCCCATTACGATTCTTCTTTTGACTTCTTTACCAAGCAACTCACCTCGATTTAATCCGATAAATTGATGCCAATTTGCGGATTTTTGAGAACTTTTTTTTGTCACTTGACCGTATCGACTGGAATCGAATCGTGCCATATTGCTACTAACTTCGCTGGTAGTAATAATATAATAGCAAGCAACTGCTTCTTCGCCCAAAAAAGGGATCTCGATATTTTCCGTTTTCCCGCCAGATTTTTCCCATTTTTTCAGGAATTCAAAGGACGCATTGGCGATGGCCGGATCGGATTGTTCAATGGATTTTTTATTGTAGGCGATAGTCAGTCCGTCAGTCCCCTCGTTGAAATCCTCGCTGAAATTTTGGCCGGCCACTCCGCTGGAGGTTGAATCCATCTGATCCGGTGTGGCAACGGCACTGAGCACTTCGGCAATGTCGGAAACATTATTGGCCATGATACCCACTTGATCCAAAGATGAGGCCATGGCGATCAGTCCGTAGCGGGAAATTCGGCCGTAGGTCGGTTTCATTCCGCAAATACCGCAAAAAGAGGCGGGCAGACGAACGGAACCGCCAGTGTCGGAGCCGAGAGAATAAATACAGAGATTGTTTGCAACGGCAACGGCCGATCCGGAAGACGAACCTCCCGGAACTCTGTCTTGGTCAAGCGGGTTAGGGCAAACCCCGAAGGCGGAATTTTCTCCCGACCCGCCCATGGCAAATTCATCGCAGTTGGTCTTGCCGATAATAATGGCACCTTCTTTTTTTAGAGAAGCAACGGCCGTAGCGTCATAGGGAGGAACAAAATTATTCAACATTTTTGAAGCGGCAGTGGTTCTTAAACCTTCGGTGCAGAGAACATCTTTAACGGAGGCGGGAGTCCCTTCCAGAGATTTTAATTTTTCTCCCCTTTCAATTTTCGAATCGACGATCTTCGCCTGTTCGAGAGCGGATTCTTTGGCGAGAGTCAAATAAGTTTTATGTTCCGGATCAACTTCCTCGATGCGATTAAAATAATTTTTCATCAAATCCTTGACTTTCTGGCCCTCAATGATTTTTTTTCTAAACTCTTTCAAGGTGATATTTTTTTCCATGTTAGTTTTACGCTTAGCTTAGTTTAATTACCCGACCAATTTATTCTGTTAAAAGAAAAAAGGAAAAATGAAACTAAAAATATTGAAACGATTATATAAATAATAATTAAAATTGATGCTTGCTTTTTTTGAGGACTATAGCGCCATAGATGATAGACAATAGCGCCACTGAGCAACAAGAAGGAGACTAAAATAAAAATCAAAACCAATAATCCAAACATTTTTTTCTTTATTTTGTATATATTTACAATTAACTTTTAATTTTGAATTAGGCAAAATTAGTTTATTCAATCAAGTTTTTGTCTCGAAGGATATCAAAATCGATTTGGTAGCCGAATTTACGGGAGTTCCGTATCAGATTTTTTCGGCCGGTTAGGCGATCGATTTTCTTTCGTAAGGCAAAAATCAAAAAAGCGGAGGCCCTTAAGTTTTTTCTCATATGCCTTCCGTAAAGATATCCCGATATTTCATCGATGGAGACGGCTCTCCTCCTCATTTTAAAAAGCAATCGGAGCACTAATTTTTCTTTTGTGGTGAATCGATCGATGAATCTCGGGATTCTTTCCCCTCTGCGAAGCAGACTGGGTAATCGCCCTTCTAATTCACGAAAAATCTCAACCCAACGCTGTCTTTTAAGAAGAAAAAAATCACTTTTTTCCGCCAGATCATAAGAAATATCGGTGGGGATAAAAATATGTCCCTTGAGAATGGAGGGATATTTTGAAGCTATTTGTTGTAGTCCCGCTCGATAGCGAGAAGGAATTTTTGCAATATCCCAAAGCCAAACTATACGGTGTCCGAGATTATCTTTGTTTTCTCTATAAAAAGAAAAAGTCTCGTCGGAGGACGAGACTTTAAGGGAAGAAGATGATACCCCCTTGGATTTTTTATAGGTAGATGAAAGGTAAGCGGAATAATTAATAACAGAAGAAGGGGGTAACACTGAAAAATCATCAATAGAGTCTAAACGATCTTGGAAAATCGTTTTAAAATTTTCGATAAATCTTTTTCCACCGGTGAGCCAAAAACTCAACCTAGACATTTCAGTGTTTAAAAATTAAACATTTCAGAATAGAATAATTTTTTAAACTGTCAAATTTTTACGGTTGAGGGCGAACTGACGAGTGGTGATGGGCAATTTTCCATTTTCCTTCGGAATTTTTTTGCCACAAAAAAGTAAATCTGGCTTCGACGGTGGAACGATTATTTTCCGGACCGACTTCAAAATTGTACATTCCCGAATGCAAATAAGCGCTGTCACTAATGGCTTGGACTGCCGAATCGACAATTTCGCCGTTCGGATTTTTTTCGAGAAAATGGTGGAAATAACTTTCTGCGCCTTCAAACCCTCTTTTAAACTCCGGTGACAGGGTGGGGAGGAAAGTGTTTTCCCGGGTGTACAAATCGGCCACTCGAGTCGAATCTTTCGAAAGCAGAGCTTCGTTCCAAAGAGCGAAATTTTCTCGCGCCAATTTTTCCATTGAGTTGACCTCACTTTCTTCTGCTGAATTTTGTGATTGATAAGGAACTTTTTCCATGGGGATTGTTTTAGAGTTAAAATTAAATTTTGTAAAGAAGGAAATAATAATTTTCAATTTCTAATTTCTAAACAATTTGTAATGATTAAACTTTGTAATTTTCAAACTTACGAAAATGTCTGTGTATTTAGAAAATTAAAACATTTATGAATTTATCATTGTTTGAAAACCTGCCTGAACGGGCGGGCAGGCATCATCTAAGATCAATTCTTTCTTTCCCTACATATTTTTGTAAAATTTTCGGCACCTTGACACTGCCATCTTTTTGTTGATAGTTCTCCAAGATGGCAATTAAAGTTCTGGCGCTGGCTAAAGCGGTATTATTAAGCAAGAAAGCGTATTTTTTCTCGCCGTTTTCGATGTATTTGATGTTTAATCTTCGTGCCTGCCAATCGGCAAAATTGCTGGCCGATCCGGTTTCTCCGTAGCGATTTAATCCGGGCATCCAAGCTTCCAAATCAAAAGCGCGATATTTGCCGGCACTCATATCGCCCGTACAAATTTGGAGCTTGCGATAAGGCAGGCCTAAATCGCGATGCAATTCCTCTGAGATGCCAACCATTTCCTCCTGTATTTCTTTAGCTTTTTCGTGGTCAGCGGGACAAATTACCACTTGCTCCACCTTCATAAATTCGTGCACTCGATAAATTCCCTTCGTATCTTTGCCGTAACTGCCAATTTCACTGCGATAGCACTGGCTGAAACCGCAAACTTTGATAGGCAATTCTTCCGTTTTGAGCACCTCGTCGGAAAAATAAGCCAGCAAAGACGGTTCTGCCGTGCCGACCAGGAATTTTTTCTCCTTGGAAATTTCACCGGTTGAATCTTTATCTCGACTGGCAATTTGATAAATCTCATCAATTTCAGAATTATATTCTTGGTCTTTAAAATATCCACTACCGAAAAGAGGAAAGCTTTTAACCAAAGTCGGAGGAATAAATGGTCGATAACCTCGATTGATCATTTTGTTGATAGCCTCGAGCATTACTCCCATAACCAAAGTAACGGCCTCATTTTTCAAATAATAGCCTCGATAACCGGCTACTTTGGCGCCCTTTTGCAGATCAAGCAGATCCAATTTTTCTCCCAGTTCAATGTGGGTAAGAGGCTTGAAATCAAAAACGGGCTTTTCTCCCCAGCTTCCCACTTCGACATTCTGATCGGAATCTTTGCCGATCGGCGTATCTTCCGACGGAACGGTCGGCACTTTGGCCATCAGCTCGTCGAATTCATTTTTGATTGTTTCGTATTTGGCTTCCAAATCGGCAATTTTCTTTTTGATATTCTTTCCCTCTTCGGCGATATTTTTTCTTTCCTTTTCTGTCGCTTTTTGCATTTTTTCGCCGTTTTTTTTGCGCTCTGACCGCAGGACTTCAATTTTTCCAATCATTTTTTTTCTTTCCGCATCAATTTCAATCAATCGATCCAGGTCAACGCTGATATTTTTATTTTTAGCGGCTGTTTTGACCAGATCGAGATTTTCTTTGATCAAATTTATGTCCAACATAAATCAAATTTTAGGATTACTGCTATCATTTATGGCGAAAGAATATTATTTTTGCAAAAAACCCTTTTGATTTTTATTGTCACGGTTTCAGCAATTAGGGTTACTCTCAGGGCTTAGATCTGTATTTAAAAAACCTGCTTTAGCAGAAAGGCTCTACTTCCTACCCCTTAAAATTTGTGACCCTCTTCACTGGCGCAGAAAATAAAAATCGTCGAAACTGATTTTACAGCTTAAGATTATTCAATGAAGATACCAATCTATGGTTTGGAAAAATTTTCACTGGTGGAGTGGCCGGGTAAGATTTCCGGTGTTGTTTTCACCGGTGGTTGCAACTTTCGTTGTCCTTTCTGTCATAATCCCGAATTAATTGATTTACAGTTGGCCGAAAAAAATAGAATCAAGCCTTTCCCCTGGCCGGAGATCGAAGATTTCCTGAAAGAAAAAAAGAGTTGGTTGGATGCGATAATTGTGACGGGCGGAGAGCCCACTCTCCATGAAAATTTGCCCGATTTTTTTCGCTTGATAAAAGAGATGGGCTATTTGACCGCTTTGGAAACTAACGGTAGCAATCCGGAAATGCTTAAAAGAATAATTGAAGAGAACTTGGCAGATCGAATTCAGATGGATATAAAAAGTAGTCTAACTAATTATGGAAGGGCAATCGGCTTGAAAGAACCTCCGTTGAAAAAAATAGAACGAAGTATCAAACTTTTGATGAAGAGCAATTTGGAATATGAATTTAGAACTACCGTTGTTCCCGGATTGGTCGGAGAGGAGGATATAACTAAAATAGGGGAAATGATTGCAGGGGCGGAAAAAATCGTGCTACAACAGTTTCGACCGATAAAAACATTTGACAAAAAGTATCAAAAGGCATTACCTTACACGCAGGTGGATCTTGAAAAAATGAGTGAAAAACTCAAAAAATTTGTCAAAAAAATTGAGATAAACGGTATTGCTTAACACTAAAAACAAGTTATGGCTAAGGATTATTATTCAATTTTAGGAGTCTCAAAAACCGCTACCGAAGCGGAAATAAAGAAAGCTTACCATAAATTGGCGCATAAATATCATCCCGACAAGGCGGGCGGTGACGCGGAAAAATTTAAAGAGGCCAGTGAAGCTTACGCGGTTCTTTCCGACAAAGAAAAACGGGCCAACTACGATCAATTTGGTTCCGCGGGCGAAAACTTTTCCGGCTTTGGCAACATGAATTGGCAAGACTTTTCGAACTATGCCGGTGGTGGTTACGGTAATTTTGCTGATTTTAATTTCGGCGATATTTTCGGTGATATTTTCGAGGGTTTTTCCGGGAGAACTCAATCGAGAAATTACGATCGTCGAGAAAGAGGAGCGGATATTCAGATAGATTTGGAAATTTCTTTTGAAGAAATGGCTTTGGGCACGAAAAGAACGGTTTCTCTCTATAAATTGAAGAAATGTGCCAAGTGTGGCGGTCGAGGGGCGGAGAAGGAATCGGACATTGAAAAGTGTTCTTTTTGCGGAGGAACGGGAAAGACGGAGCGAAGAATCAATCTCGGTTTCGGTTCGATTATGCAAAAAACCGTTTGCGCTCAATGTCAGGGGACGGGGTTTAAGATTAAAAACAAATGTTCAAATTGCCAAGGAGCCGGCGTTACGAAAGAAAAAGCGGAAATCGAGATCACCGTACCGGCCGGAGTGGAAAATGGAAATATTTTGAGACTGGAAGGTCGAGGTGAAGAATCGAGAGACGGTATTAGCGGGGATCTTTTCATTAAAATTCATGTTAAAAATCACCCGAACTTTTTGCGAGAGGGTCGTCATTTGATCTTGGAACAAGAACTGAGCTTGACAGAGGCCACAATGGGAACAACGCTCAAGGTGCCGACATTGAGAGGACTGAAAAGCATTGAGATAGAGCCCTTTACTCAAAATGGAGAATCTATCAGAATGGAGGGGATGGGAATCGCCAAGGGTCTTCAAGGTGAAAAAGGAGACCAAATCGTCAAAATAAAAATTAAAAAGCCGCGTCGGTTGACGGAAAGAGCGAAAAGGCTTCTTGAAGAGCTTAAAGAAGAAGGTTTTTAAACAATAAATAACTTAACTATGAAATTGGTAATCGTAGAGTCGCCGACCAAAGCAAAGACTATCAGCCGTTTTTTAAAAAAAGATTATACGGTATTATCTTCTTACGGACATATTCGAGATTTGCCAAAGGGCAAACTGGGAGTAGAAGTGGAAAAAGATTTTGAGCCGCAATACATTATTCCTCAGAAGTCAAAGAAAAATGTGGAAATTCTGAAAAAGGCGGCAGCTAAGGCCAAAAAAATTATTCTGGCGACTGACGAAGACCGTGAGGGAGAAGCAATCGCTTTTCATTTAAGGGAAATTTTGAGTGCAAAAAACAAAAAAACGCCGTTTGAACGAATTACTTTTCACGAAATTACTCCTTCGGCTATTGAAGAAGCGCTGAAAAATCCTCGTGTTATTGACGAGGCGCTTTATGATGCTCAACAGGCCAGGAGAGTTCTCGATCGTCTGGTTGGTTACAAACTCTCTCCTTTTTTGTGGAAAAAAGTACGAAAAGGTTTATCGGCCGGCCGAGTTCAATCGGTGGCGGTTCGTCTGATTGTCGATCGCGAAAGAGAAAGAGAAAATTTTAAGGCGGAGGAATTTTGGCGAGTGAAAGTCGGTTGGGAGAAAGGCACCGAATCTAAAAAGCCAAAAATTGAGATTGTCGCTGCCGACAAAAAGAAGGAAAGGGAAAAAGTTCTTGGTGCGGTGGCTCTTCTGACAAAAGTTGATAAAAAAAGTGTTTCGCGAATGCAGCTGAAGAAAAAAAAGGAAGTGGAAAAAATCGTAGCGGATTTGGTGGCTAATAAAATGCAAGTGGTCGGTGTGGAAAGTAAAAAATCTTTGCGGACGCCACCTCCTCCCTTTCGAACGAGCACTTTGCAACAGGAGGCTGGACGCAAACTCGGCTTTTCCGCCAAAAAAACCATGATGATCGCGCAACAACTTTACGAAGGCATCAAAATCGATCGCAAGCAGGTCGGTCTGATTACCTACATGAGAACGGATTCGATTTTTATTTCCAATAAGGCGTTGCCTATTATTAAAGAGGTAATTGAAAGCGAGTTCGGTCAAAAATATTCTTTGGCGAATCCCCGCTTTTACAAGCAAAAGATTAAAGGCGCTCAGGAGGCGCATGAGGCGATCCGCCCGACTTTTCCCGATCGTACTCCTCGGGAGCTGGAAAAAGCCCTTTCTCGAGATCAATTTAGACTTTATCAATTGATTTGGAATCGAACCATTGCCTGTCAGATGGCGCAGGCGGAAGTTAAAGTTTCGAAAATTCGATTTACTTCAGGAAAAAATGAATTGGTTTCGGAGGGAATACAGATAGTTTTTGACGGATTTTTTAAAGTGCTGGGCAAGGGAATGCTACGCGAGGAAACATTGCCGGAAGTGAAGGAAGGAGAAACTGTGGCTAAAAAAAATATTCTGGGAGAACAGAATTTTACAGAGCCACCCGCTCGCTACACAGAGGCCACCCTTATTAAAGCTTTGGAAGAAAATGGAGTCGGTCGACCTTCGACATACGCCCCGACACTGAGTACGGTTCAAGTTCGAGGTTACATTGCCAGAGACGAGAAAAAATATCTTTTCCCGGAAGAAATCGGTTTTATCGTCAACGATATTCTCGTTAAACACTTTCCGGAGATCGTCGAAATCAAATTTACGGCTAAAGTTGAAGAAGAATTGGACGGTATTGCCAAAAAAGAAAGCAAGTGGAGGCCGGTAGTGAAAAATTTCTATCAACCTTTCGAGAAGAATTTAAAAGTTAAAGAGAAGGAAGTGCAGAAATTTGAGAAAAAGACGGATAAAATTTGTGCCGAATGCGGAAAGCCGATGATCGAAAAATTCGGTCGATTCGGCAAATTCTATGCTTGCTCCGGTTTTCCCGATTGTAAATATACGGAAGCTTCCGAGGAGGACAAAAAAATTGAAGAATCGATTACGGGGGAAAAATGTCCGGAGTGTGGAGCCGATTTAAAATTAAAAAGGAGCAAATGGGGAAAGTTTTTGGGTTGTGCCAATTATCCGAATTGCAAATTCATCAAAAAATTTGAGAATAAAACGGGCGTTAAATGTCCGGAATGTGGCAAGGGGGAATTAGTGCAAAAGAATGGCAGAAGAGGAGCTTTTTATGCTTGTAATCGCTATCCGAATTGCAAATATATTGCCAAAGGGGATGTTTTGAAACAGATTGCTCAAAATCAAAAGACTAAATCTAAATAGAAAATCAAATGAAAATTGCGATTTTCACTGACACTTTTCCGCCTCAAGTCAACGGTGTAGCCAATGTAGCCTTCGATTCAGCCAAGGAATTGGCGGATATGGGTCACCAAGTTAGAGTTTTTACTCTCTCGAATCCGAAAAGAAAACTAAGCGGACTTGGAAGAAATTTTAGAGTGGTAACGGTGCCGTCTTTACCTGCTTTCGTTTATCCGGATTTGAGGTTGACAATTCCGTTGGGATTTACTTTAAGAAAGTTACGACAATTCGCTCCCGATGTAATTCATACGCACACACCCTTTGCGATGGGCTGGGAATCGGTTATCGGCGCTAAAATTTTGGGAGTACCTTTGGTTGGTTCTCACCATACTTTTTTCGATCATTACTTGAAGCATGTTAAGCTCGATTTCAAATACGCTAAAAAACTTTCTTGGAAGTATGTTATTAAATTTTACGAAGAGTGCGATTTGCTGTTGACTCCCTCCGAATCGCTTAAAAAAGCTTTTTTGCAAAACGGATTTAAAAGGGAAATCGTAGCACTGCCCAACCCGATTAATACGGAACTTTTTCGACCCGTTTCCGGTTTGAAGAAAAAAGATTCATTGAAACAAGAGCTGATCGGTCGCTCCGGCCAAGTTTTGGTTCACATGGGCAGAATCAGTTATGAAAAAAATATTCCCGTTCTGATCTCTGTTTTTGAGCAGTTAAAGAAAACAAATAAAAATTTAAACTTCGTTATCGTCGGCTCCGGTCCGGAGATTCCTAATTTGAAAAAGTTATGTACCCAGAAAAAGTTAGAAGATTCAGTTTTTTTTCTAGGAGTCAGGCAGGGGAAACAGTTGGTTGAATCGTTGCAGATCGGCGACGCCTTTGTGACGGCCAGCAAGAGCGAAACTTTTTGCCTCTCTGTGTTGGAGGCGATGGCCTGCGGTCTGCCGGTGGTGGCGGTTGGCAAGAAAGGAGTCAAGGAGTTGGTAAGAAACGGCGAAAACGGTTTTCTCTCTTTTTCCGATCAGCCAAAAATTTTGATGGAAAGTTTGAACAAAATTCTGCACGACAAAAAATTGAGTCAAAAATTTGCTCTGAATTCTCGAAAAATCGCGCTTAAATATTCTCGACGCAAAATCGTCACTCGACTGAAAAAGATTTATGATGAGATGAGCTAGGATGACTCGGGACCTTTTCTTAAGACAGTCTTCAGATGAGGGAGGTCTTCTGTTGCTGTTTTCCAAACCGCCTCTAAATCAATATTGAAATATTCATGAATTAGTTTATTTCTCATACCATTAATATCTCTCCAAGGAATTTCCGGCAAAGAGTTTGTGAATTTAGGGGATAAATTTTTGGAAGCTTCACCAATAACTTCTAATTCTCTTATTGTTCCGCTTTGAACGATATTATTTTCACAAAATTCATCAAGACTAAGGCTCTTTGTATATTCCTCAATTTTATTAATGGAATCCAAAATATGTTTGACATAAACACTATCCTCTTTCATAGAATATTTTTAAATCGTTTAGGATATTGCTTTTCAAATACTTATTTAAGGAAGATTCGGTTACTAAATCGATTTTTTTACCTAAAGCTTCAGACATTTCTCTTTCCATCCTAATAATTTCCCAAAGGCTTTTAGCCTTTTCAAATTTGACCAATAAATCAATATCGCTTTCTTCTCGCGCTTCGTTTCGAGCATAAGAGCCGAAAATACCAGCCCTAACAACCCCGTAACGATTTAAGATGGGAACTGCACTTTGTTTGATTTGATCTATGCTCATAGTGGTAAATTATTCTAATTTTAGTCTAAAACAGATAAAAGATATTCTCAATAAAAAACAAAAAAATCCTGAAGATCCCGAACCTTCCGCTTAATATCCTTCGTTTGGATTCCAGTTTCTGTATTGGCCAAGAGTTTTAAATTGGTTTATCGCTTTTTCCGGATCCATTTTTCCGCAAGAATCGCTTTGAACTTTTTGAGAATTAGGGTCGGTGTTGTCGGCAATCAGCCGAGCCATTAAAACTTTTCCGCCACTTTTGGTCGCTAAACTTTTGACTTTTTCTGTAAAACCCCTTCGCTCCGTTCCACCCATTGTCATGCATCCACGAGAGTGGCTTCTCCTGTTGCCGGAATGCATATTACAACCGGACATATCCTGAACTTTGCCACCGCTGGGATTAAGGGTGCCGTTATGATTCATCTTTTCTCCTTGAGGGCCGACTCGATGACCCGCTCCCGCCTTGAAAGAGTAGGGATCGGGAGATCCGTTGACATGGACATCTTGAGCATTGGGAATAACATTCCAACCGGGGCTCCAAGCCGTTCCACCGCTACCTTTCGTCCACGGACCAACTTTGAGACCGGCACCGTTCGGATCGCCGGCATTGCCGATCACCTGGCCGTTTCTGGTTAAATAGAAAAGACGACTGGCGTTGTTGTTTGGGTGTCGTTCATTCGTCGGATCTTCTTTATTCAGAAGCAAAACTAAAACGCCATTGTAAGGAATTTTTCCATCTTTAAAGCCGATACACTCCGCCAATTCTTTGAAGGAAGGCGTCGGGTTAAAATTACCGGGACCGAGATCGGGTGGCATTTTGTTTCCTCCATCGGTGCTTTGGCCATTATTTGTTCCCCCGTTTCCCGTGCTACTCCCGGTGTTTCCATTGCCTTGGTTGCCGGGATTGCCGGAAGAATTCGATTCCGATTCATCTCCTTTGGATGTCGTTTGGTCGGGATTATTTTGTTGCTCTGAACGATTGTTATTTTTGTTTTGTTCTGCGGTGCAACGATAATCTTGTCCGGTGGAAAGTCGAGCTTCGCAGGAGTGTTTAATCGTGTAACCGTCTTTACAGCTGTCATAGCCGGAAATCGGGTATTCAATCCAAGTTTCGCCTTCACAACGGCTTTGGGGACAAGATCGATACGCCAAACTAATTTGAGAACAGGAACAGCCATAATTATAATCGGAACGGTCGGTATTGGTTTTCTGGTCGCTGGGCGTATTGGGACAATGATCGAGTTCGTTTAAAACACCGTCACCGTCATCATCTTTATCATTAGTTTTTTCGGAATCTTTTTCCAAGCTATCGCCAAATTTTTCCGACTCTTCATAAGCTTCATTGGGAACACATTTTCCATTTAGAGAGCAAGATCCGGTCGGGCATTGACATCCCATAGCGGGATTATAAATACTCGAACAAACAAGATCTTGGTTGCCGCAAGTATTTTTTTTTGCCTGACATTCGTTATCAAATTCTGTAAAGTCGCCACTCGAATCAACACAATAACTCAAAGACCCTTGAGCCCGGGCATCTTTATAGGCGATAATTTGAGTTTCCGGCTTTTCTTTTAATTTTTGCGTCAATTCCTCTAATTTTTGATCCAGTTTAGGATCATTCCACCACAGTGTGCTTCCGCTACTTTCTCCTTCGTCGTTGGTTATTAAGCTAATGTCGCCATCGTCTTTGCGAAAATCGGCAATTTTTTCTATTTGGTCGAAAATTTTGTTCACTTTTTCATCGGAAGATCGACCGGAAAACCCGTTGTCTATGAGAGCATAATCGGCGATATCTTCGTCACTTAAGCTTTTGTTTGTGGCAATAAGCCGGAAGGCATCTCCGGAAAAAAGATTGATTAAGTCTTGTTTCAAATTTTGGGCGTTGATTTTTTCCAAATCGAAAATACCAATTTTTCGATTATTATCAGTGATTTGGTTGAGACCGGCCATTTTCTTAATAATAGGAGCGTTATCCTCAATTTCGTTGCCGATACGAGAATGAATTTGCTTGGTTGGTAATCTTTCGGGTTCAATAACGCCTCCCGTCTCCGGAGCGAAGCAATCAAAATTCCACCAATTTTTTTGTAAGTCTGCACCGGAAATTCTAAAAATAATGCTGATGACCAAGAAAGAAATGATCGCAAAGCCGAAACCGAAAAGCGCATATTTTATCCAGTTTTTTGCCCTTTTTATTTTTTTTTCCTCTCCTAAAGCGGTCAAATAAATAAAACCACCGACGACTAAAAAAAGAATTGCGACAGCGGACGCCACGCCTATCAGAAAAGAGAAAACGACACTTAAGGTCTGAAGCATCGAGCAAAGAGAACAATCCATTCCTCCGCAAGAAACCAATTGATTCATTTTTATTTTTCTATTTTTATTAAAAAATTTTATTTTGCTAAAACTTCTATCGTTTTGATGCGGATATCTTTTGTCGGGTGATCGTTTTGATTGACTTGAGCGGCTTCAATCTTTTCCACTATATTCAGGCCTGAAGTTACCTCTCCGAAATTAGTGTGCTTGCCGTCCAACCATGAAGTTGCGTCGGCCGTTACGATAAAAAATTGCGATCCGTTGGTGTTCGGTCCCGAATTAGCCATGGCCAATGAACCTTTAACTAGTTTGTGTGAGTTGAATTCATCTTCAAATTTGTAGCCCGGTCCGCCCATCCCGTCGTTTGACCAATCGTCGTCCTTGGAGTTGGGGTCGCCCGTCTGGATCATGAAATCTTTGATGACACGATGAAAGGAAACGCCATCGTAAAATTTGTTTTTAGCCAATTTGACAAAATTGGCGACAGTTTTGGGCGAGTCGGCACCGTAGAATTTCACTTTGATGTCTCCCAAATCGGTTTTGATCGTGGCTCCGCTGTATTTGGAGTATTCTTTGATTTCTGCTTCGTTTGGAGCGGTTGAGGTTCCGCCACTGGTGTTGTTTTGCATGGCTTTATTCTTATTGGAATTCTGATTAGCGTTTTGATTTGAGTTATTGTTACTGTTGGCATTTTTGTTGCCGTTGGCGGTTCCGGCTTGTCCGGTATCCACATTGGCCTGCATTGTCCCTTCGTCCTCTATATCAATGGGTACCGAGTAACTTCTTTGATTGATATTTTCACCCGGTACACCCAAATTACGATTTTCGTTCCCCGTTTCAGCGGGCTGCCCATTTTTATTGCCGCAGCCTGAAAGCAAAACCGTTGCTCCGACGATCAGAGCACTCAAGCCTAAAAATTTTTTCATTTTTCAAAAATTAAAAATCCATTGCTCTTAAATAATACCACACTTTTTCGGGCGATTTTTTTATTTAATAACGCTCGCTATCTAGAAGCTATCATTTTTTATCAGTTTAATATGAAAAAAGACTGACAAAAAATGTCAGTCTTATCTTGAAAATTTAGTAGGGATTGTCGCTGGACTGTTGGCAGGCACATCTTACGTTGATGAGGCAATCATCTATCTCGATGATTACTGCGAGAAACAAATCGTTTAGCTCTTCCATGTTTTTTCTCCTTTCTCCTTCTATAAAAGCTGAACACCATAGTTTTTGCAAATATAGAAAGGAAGATAACCAGCTTTTTGAAATAAATTCAGAGTGGGCGGGCACGTTTTGCAATCTTTAATGAAACTGCAATTTTTACAAAAATCTTGTCTCTCTAAATAATAATGTACTTTTTCAGATAAATGCTTCAGTATGCCGACATGGTTTTCTAGCAGATTAACATTAAGATCTCTAATGGACTGGCAGGGGGAGGCTCTACCTGAAGAATTAACATGAAAAAAAGTTTCTCCAGCTTTACAATTAAAAAATCTGCCATCGCTGATACCGTAGTTGCCCCTCTCGACTTTGCTTGTTTTGATTGAGTCGAGGACTAAACAATTTTTGGTTGCTAAACCGAGGGGCCTAGAATTTCCTTGAAAAGTTGGTGTCATTTTTTCATAAATAAAATAGCTGAAACCCATGCTAGAAGCTATTCTTACCATTTTGTCTAATTCATTCTCATTGTATTTGGTAACTATTATATTAACTTTTCTTGATAGATTTAAATTGTTCAATAAGTTGATGGAGCTAATAAATTTATCAAATGAACCCGTAACTCCAGTTAGGCTCTCGTAGGATTGTTGTGTCGCTCCATACATACTTAAAATAATTTTGTAGGGAGGATGCTCTTTAAAAAGCTCCTTGTATTTTTTCTTAGAAAGAAGAGAGCCGTTTGTTTGGATTGTTAGTATAAATCCAAGAGAATGTGCATATAAATAGATTTCATCAAAATCTTCTGCTATCAGAGGTTCTCCCCCGGTGATACGAAGATAAATGCATCCAGCATCTTTTATTTTTTTGATAATATTTTTTTTATCCTCAGTGCTTAATAAATCCGGGCTCCTTTTTAAGCCGAGTACGCAATGTTTACAATTGTAGTTGCATTGTTCGGTAATTTCATAACTGACATATCCAAACCCTAAATTAGGCTCATTAATTGGGTAGAAAATATCTTTCATATTTTCCGCAATGCCAATATCAACACCAATTTTTCTCAAGAGTGTTTTTAATTGTGCTGGAATCTTTGAATTTTTTTTAATCATCTCGACTAAAAGGTTGAAGGATTTATCGTTTATTGATGCGCCTTTTCTCGCTCCCGTAGAAGGCAAAATTAAATAATCATCAACAAATTTAGCACAAATCAGTCGTTCCATTGCAGGGATCCTCCTGTTTATCGCTTTTTTTGATTACCCCAAATTTTTAAGGAGCATTGGAACAGGCTACAGTAAGCTGTTCAAAATGTCAAATTTTATTCGAATTTGCTACTTATTTTTAAATACCAAGAGGACTTTTTCCTCCTCGATCTCTCTGCTATCAATAAGCTTAAATTGTTTTTGAAAAATATGTTTTGCAAAGGGAACGGTCCAAAAATAAGTGGGATAAGCATATTCTTTTTTTTTCGGAATTTTTACATAGCTGTTGTATACGCCTTTGTCGAAGTCGAAATTATTATCAAAGTTCTTGTTCCTTACCATTTTATTTAAGCCATCTTCCATTGTAAGAATAAAAAAACCATTTTTCCTTAAAATCCTTTTTATTTCTATGGTTAATTTTTCAATTTCATCATAGGAGCATTCGATAATATTATTTGGGAAAATTACTAAGTCGAAAGTACTTCTTTGAAAGGGTATTTTAGCAAAGTCCCCAACAAAAAAAAGACAATTGCTTCCAATATTATTTTTAATTTTTTTGGCGTAATCAATTGCATTTCTCGAGCAATCTATTCCAGTGACCTCAGCACCTAAGCATTCTAGCTCAAAAGATTGTTTTCCCGCACCACAGCCAAGGTCAAGGGCGCGGCATTTTTTATTTATATAGGGCTTTAGGTATTTTTTTATCCATTTGGTTCTTGTCTTTGCTTCAGTCGTCCTAAAGTCTAGAACTGGGTGATTTGTTTCTATTATGGCTTTATTGATTTTTCGGGCGATTTTTTTATCCATATTTTTAGTTTATCGTCTTACCTTAATATATCATAAGAAATAATTTTAATTTGTTTTTTTGACACATTTCAAAGGTTTTTTTAGACTTGAAAGCGTGATACTATAATTCTCCAAAAGAAATAACCATTAAAAAAGAGACATGCAAAACATTCAGGAGATCTTTGACCGAATGCAGAAAAAGAAAAAGGAAGCCAAGGAAATCAAAAAAATGTATCGAGAGGGGCTGGACGCCGAGCAGAAATACAAGGATATCGTAGCGGAAATTAAAGTGCTGCGAGACAAGAAAAAACAAATTGAAACCAATGTTCAGGTTGATTTGGGTGAAGCGTACGACAAGCTGGAGCTGATGCAGAACGACATCAAGGCCGACCAAGAAATGATCAATGACATTGCTATGAACACTATCATGGACGGTAAAAAAGTTGAAATTGTTGATGAATACAATAATCGTTACGAACCGGAATTTAAAGTCAGCCTCAAAAAATCCAATCAAATCAGAAAGGAAGTGATCGGATAGAGAGTTGCTAAGAAAATCATAGTTTGAAGAAAAAAATAAAAAAAGGCCTGAGCGTTGTGCTTAGGCCTTTAAAATTTGGATGGTTGTGGTCGCGCTTCTTTTATCTCTTCTTATTTGCATAGCCGTTTGTCACCCCAAACGATTTTGCTTATTCGAAGATTTCCAGAAGTTCCCCACTCACGCTGCCATCCTCAGCTCGCCCGGGCCGATTGGCCACTAGGTGAGCTCGCGAGTCTCTATAGTGAGACGAACGAGCTCGACATAGCGGTCAAACGCCAGGAGATCGCGGCCATTCTCGTCCTGTCCCAGGACGAGTGCACGACCGTCCTCACCGCGCTTAAGTTCAGCGCGAATGAGTTTGATCCCTAGCGTGCGGCCACTGTCGACGAGTCTCGTAAGCACCGGAAAGGGTGCTATAGCTTCAACAGCTATAACTCTTCCTTCGATGCTTGCGATACACTCGGCGACAGTTTTGACCGGGTCGATCCCGTATTCGAGATCTTTCTCGACGATTTTAACATCGTCGCCGAAAGTCTCTTTCAGGGAGCCCAGTCGAGCCGCGTCGACCCCATGGCGAGTAATTCGGAGAACAATTTTTTTGTTCTTCATGCTACCCTCCCTTGGGTTGGCTTGGCTTGGGTGAAGATTGATGAAAATTTTTTTGGGATTGACTATCGGAGCTCAATCCCCTTTCCTATCTTGCGATTGTAGCCCTTCTTCCCCTTTTCAGAGTTGTGGGGGCCAATTCCCGTGCCCTGACGCAAGGCACGGACCATTTCAACTGGCAAACGATTTTTAATCGTCTGCCTTTTCTTGTTCTTTTTCATCTTCTTCCTTTTCCTTTTTTAAAGAACCTCAAGAAACTTTTTTTGATAAAAAATCTCTTGAGGTAGCACGATTTTTTTTGAAACGCTCGTGCTTGGCGTTTTTGAAGATTCTGCCCGGAGAGAATCTTCGAATCATAACTTTGGCTTCCGGGAAGCCTGATCAGTCAAGCCCGATCTTTTTCCCAGCTGGGGTCATTCCAACCTTCCCAGCCGGTTTTCCAGTCTTGGTCATCCCACCGATCCCAGTGAGAAGACCAATCGCTGTCCTCCCAACCGACCCAACTTGAGTCGGTGGGGTTGTGGAGGGTGGCAACCCTCAGGTTAACGGAGAGGGAAGCGTTAAAGCCTCCCGTGACAACTATCGCGAATGCGACGGTTGCCAGGACAAATCCGACGACGAGAAAAAAGTTTCTCATTTTCAATCTCCTTTCGTCAAAGTTCTTTGGCAAGAGGAACTGAAAACAGCTCTTAATCTTGCTCGCAATATGTCTAACATAGTCTTTAAAATTTGTCAAGTATTTTCAACAAACAAAAAAAGCGAAACAAGAAAAAGCCTTTTAAATAAAGCAAAATAAGCTAAATAAAGATTGTTTAAAAACAAAAACAATTTTAAAAAAAGAAAAAACCCACCTTAAAAATAAAGTGGGTAAAATAGAGTCTTAATCCTTCTGACATTCTCCGGAATTACTTTTGCCTAAATAGGCTTGAAGTATTTCGCGGAGCGCTTCAGACATCTTAAGATTCTCGTCCCGGTCGGTAGATTCCTTGCCCTCGGAAAAGGGCGAAGAATCCTCCAGATCCGGAACTTCCTCACAGATATCCTCGGGAGGGATATCGAGGTTATAGTATTCCCATTTGGAATACTCCTCAATCTCAATCCCTGCCTTTTCAGCCAACCAAAAGGCTAGCTTGTGAGGATCATCGAAATGCAGTCCCTCAACAAAATAATGTATGCGCATGATACACCTCCAAAATCAAAACCCAGTCGGCACCCGTGGAAACCACCGCGATGTCCGATCCGGCAAACTATTATTTAAAGTGCTTAATCCCTTTTTCAAAAAACCTTTAAGCTAAAAGTTACTTAAAAAAAGGATTGGGAAGATTGGATAGATACGACTCTATACCCTTCCCAATCGGAACTCCACAAGTAGTTTCCATCTCCACTAATTATGAATGTGTCTCAGTCTTACAACTCTTTGGCTTTGGCCTTAAACCTAAGAATTGTATTTACACTGTTCATTCTCAGTGCAGACTTCGGTTACCGAGCCCCAAAGGCCTAAGATTTTACTGAACACTTTCCCAAGATCGCCCAATAATTGAACACGCTGCGCTGATCTCAGTACCGAGGAGCCACCCCTGGTGCTCAAGATCGGAAGAGCACACGTCTGAACTCCAGTCACGAATCACCATCT
>CALFZX010000056.1 GCA_937952315.1 uncultured bacterium | reverse complement strand
TTCCGTCAGATAAACGACGGAGAAATCATTTTCACCGGAGGCCACGCAAAAAACAAATTTAGCGTCATCGAGGATCAAAATGTCTTTCGGGAAATTATCGGGTAATTTGGCCGATCCCATCGTCACCGATTCACCGTTATCGCCTTGGATGGTCATAGCTTGGTTTTCGGTGTCAACCTTAACCTTTCCGCCAGTCTGCGATTCGATGGTCTTCTCAATGATTTTTTCACCCGCCTTTTGGCCGAGCTGATCGGTGAAAGAGCAACCGGTAAGCAGGAGGCTCAGGCCAAGAACTCCCATCAGAGGCAGATTCTTTTTGATTGTTTGCATTCTTAAAATTAAAAATAAGATTTTATTCAGTGTAGCATATTTTAATGAAAAACCTTTGAAAGAGTTTGTAAATAATAAAAATTGACTTATTATCAAATGATATTTAATTTTTGAACTAAAAAAATGAAAGAGAAGATTAATTTGGTTCTGATTGTCGTTGTTATCCTGGTGGGCTACTGGGCCTTGAAGCCGATATGGTTAGATCCGAAAGGCGCGGAAAAAGGTGAAAACGAGAAAAAAATAATCGTTTCCGGCCATCCCGAATGGGCCCCGATTATGTACCAAGAAGGGGACGAAATTGCCGGTGCAGGCGTTGAATTGGCGGAAAAAGTTTTTAAAGATTTAGGAATGGACATTGACTCAAAATTTGTAGGTTCTTGGGATGAAGTTCAAGCCAAAGCCAAAGACGGATCAATTGATATCATTGTCGCCGCCTACAAAACACCGGAAAGAGAAGGGTATATGAACTATTCTGTTCCTTACACAGTTGATCCGGTCGTTCTTGTAGTTAAAAAAGGAAAGTCTTTCAGTTATGATAAGTGGGATGATTTAGTCGGTAAAAAAGGATTGACGACGGTAGGGGATAGTTACGGTGAAGAATTTGATAAATTTTTAGCGGATAAAATTAAACCTACAGTAGCTAAAACGCCGGCCGAAGCCTTTGATCTGTTGGAGCAAGGCAAAGCCGATTATTTTGTTTATGCTCTTTATTCCGCCGAAGGGTACATCGCTAAAAACAAATTATCGGATAAGTTTGAGATTATGGCTAAACCGGTTAGCACGGAAAATTTCTACTTAACCGTTTCCAAAAAATCAGCTGTTGCCGGTATGATGGAAAAAATCAACAACTTGATTGAGAAATACAAAAATGACGGAACCGTTGATCAATTGAGTGAAAAAAAGAAGCAGAAATTGTGGAGTGAATAGTGGCTGGAAAAATCTGGAAAAATAAATTAGGCTATCGTAGATCGTATCTGCGGTAGCCTTTTAAAAAATAAAAATATCATTTTTGGACAATTATTAGTTTCTCAAAAAATC
>CALFZX010000055.1 GCA_937952315.1 uncultured bacterium | reverse complement strand
TCTCAAAATTTCAGAAGGGATATTGTTTGGGTTATGTCTGCTGCCTCTGGTTATAAAGGCTTGGTTCAAAACTATGTAAGAGGACACGAAAATATCCTTTACTATTCAAAATCGGAAAATCCGATTTTTAATAAACCATTTTCTGAATATTCCGAAGCACAATTAAAGAGATTTACAAAGATTGACGAAGAAGGAAGACGATATAAACCGATTACAAAAACAAGGCGGGTATATTTAGATGACTCAAAAGGAGTGCCTGTTTCTGATGTTTGGGGTGATATAGCAAATTTTCAAACAGTCGTTAATTCGCCAGAAATACTTGGATATCCGACACAAAAACCCGAAAGATTATTAGATAGAATAATTAAAACTTCAACAAATGAAGGCGATTTGATTGCCGACTTTTTCTGCGGTTCTGGCACAACTTTGGCTGTTGCTGAAAAATTGGGCAGAAAATGGATTGGCTCGGATTTGGGCAGATTTTCCATTCATACCACCCGTAAAAGAATGATTGGCGTGCAGAGAGAACTCAAAAAAGCGGGCAAGGACTTTCGCGCTTTTGAAATTTTGAATATCGGCAAATACGAACGGGAAAAATTTTTGGGTGTGAATGAAAATTTGCGCGAGGAAGAAAAAAGAATCCAACGAGAAAACAAAGAAAAAGAATTTATCAAACTTATTTTATCCGCCTACAAAGCCGAACCGGTTGATTCTTTCAATACTTTTGTCGGCAAAAAAAGAGACAGATTGGTAGCGGTCGGACAAATTGACACGCCGGTAACAAATGACTTTTTGGAAAAAATAATCAGCGAGTGCAAGGAAAAGAAAATCACCAAAGCCGATGTTTTGGGGTTTGATTATGAAATGGGGCTTGATTTTGAGCAAGCCAAAAAGCTCGGCATTGATGTTCAATTCAAAGTTATCCCCCGCGAAGTGTTTGATAAAAAAGCGGTGGAAAAAGGACAAGTGAAATTTTACGATGTCGCCTATATTGAAGTGAAACCAATTATTCGCGGACGAGGCAATGCCAAAGAAGTGGCGATTGAACTGACCGACTTTTCCG
>CALFZX010000054.1 GCA_937952315.1 uncultured bacterium | reverse complement strand
CTGTAAAAAATCACTTTCCCCTTCGAAAGCATTGCGGAGTTTTTACCGTTTTTGAGCGATGAATAAAGAAAATTACCATTCTCCAGATTCACCCCATTAACACGATCTTTAATGCCGGAAGAGGCAAATTGAACAACTTTAAGATTTTCAAAAATATTTTTAATTGATTCCTGGCTACTAGGATCTACAGACTCTTTGTTCCCGGCGGTGAAATAGAAGTCTTTTTTCAATTCTTCGGAGATAAAATCATACTTTTTTTCAAGATTTAAGAATGATTCAAAATTTAAAAGGTTTTTAAAAGTGAAAATAGGAGGTTTATAATTTTCGTTTTCATAAATAACCAGCTCTTCAGTGCCAATATCGACTTTTTTCAACCAAGAAATTTTATCGAGCTGATCAATATACCATTGTCGAATGTTGGAATTATTTATTCCACCGTAATCCATAAAAAAGTCATCATCATTGGTCTTATCTTGCAATGGAACCGCAACATATTTAATAGAAGATAAATCAAACAAAAAGTTCGAAAAATCTTTTTTATAAATTTCTATTATTTGATTTTGCACTGGCAGACTGTAGCCAGTATTTGAGGTATTTAAAAATATTTTCCAATTATTTTGAACCATATTTACGCTACTTACTCTCGGCCGGTTGTTCAAAGCAATAGACCATCGAGACGCTCTAGGAATCCACAAAGTACGAAAATAATTTTCCCTTTGATCTAAAATATAATCTTTTTCAATTTTAAAATCGTCAGGTAGATTACGAGACACAAAAAAAGATCGTATTTCTCCAGTAATAACAGGTTTTAAGTTCCATGAAAAACTTATCGTTAGGATTGTTATTAGCAAGAAAAAAATATAGCCGTACGATTCTATTTTCGCAACTAGTCTTTTAATTATCAATACGCTAAAAGCCACTAATCCCATATAACCGATGGCAGTAATTAAATAAAATTTCGAAGCTTCTCTAAACAAATTAAATCCGGGAAAATATTTATACAGCCAAAGATATACGCCAATAAAAGGCTCACTAGATTGTTTTGTTAGAAAAATTCCGACCAAAGAAATTATCCAAAAAAATAATAAATACTTTTTTTCGCTTCTTTTTAATTTTTTAAAAAAAATCAATGAGCCTATAAGCAATACAGGGACAATCCAGAAGTACCAAATAACGGGTTGTACGATAAAATTTTTATTTTGAAAACCGCCCGTCCAATCCCAACCAGATAAAGCGAAAGAGTGTATTATATCAAACAGGGAATTGCCGAAAAGCCCTCTATTCGCCATTTTAGCAATTTCTCCATAACCTTTGCCAAAAATAGTTGGTATAATCCAAAAAGAATTAGCTCCAATAGCTATAAATATTGTGATTGCTAAGTTCTTAAGCAATATTATCCTTTTCTCTAAAAAAAAGAATGAATAATAAAAAAAAAGCAGAAAAGAGACAATAAACATTATCCTTACTTCATAATATATACCTATTGAGTAAAATAAAATAAAAATAATCCAACTCTTGAGTTTGTTCTTTTCTAGGCAATCATTGAATAAGTAAAGAATAAAAGGAGCTATAGAATAAATAAACTGGATGGGGAGCTGATTAATAATCCCATAAGTAGTTGTTCCATAGTAGAGTGCTCCGATAAAAGAAGCTAGCGGATTTTTAGTTAGTTTATTCAATAAAATAAAAGGCGACAAAAATAACATGAAAGCTATTGGAATCAAAAATGTTAAGTTAACTCCCATACTAAAGGAAAAGCCGATAGAGACAACCAGGGACCATACACTCATAAAAAAACCAAAGGGTATTTGAATATTGACATTACCGAAGTTGTCACCAGCAATCCAACCTCCCAAAGATTTAAAAAGCTCTTTTATAGCTTCATCATGAGAATACCACCAATCACCCTCTGTTACAATACTAAAAGGGTCAAACCATGTCAGATGAGTAAAAATGTCCA
>CALFZX010000053.1 GCA_937952315.1 uncultured bacterium | reverse complement strand
ATAATTGAACACGCTGCGCTGATCTCAGTACCGAGGAGCCACCCCTGGTGCTCAGTTGGGGAAGGTCAGAAGTTGTGGTCCTCCTGCTACTTAGGCTAAGGCTGATCTCCCCTGGAAGATTTGCAAGAATGACGACGCCTCTAAGAATCGTCGGAAAGATCAAAAAGTATAAAAAATCTTCCTTCTTCTTGCAAATTTTTCAGGGGAGGATTGTTTTAATGTTCTGACAAAGATTAAGGCGACCTATATCGATGTCGAGAGTATAGATACCGCATATTTATAATATTGTCAACAAATCATAACAAAAAAGAAAGCGCAATCAACAAAGATTGCGATAGTAAAGCTAAAAACAGCCAATAGTTTTGTTAGTCAAAATAAACAAAATTAATAAAAATTATTTTTGTTTTTGAATATTAACAAAATAAAAAGCAGCCTCAAATTATATAAAACTAATTTTAGCGGAAGGCTTGTCCAGAAAGCTTGACAAAAAATAAAAGAGATGATAGACAATGCACAGTTCTTTAAAGTAAAATTTTTTTTAAAGGAGGTGCCAAATGGACGACTAATCTTTTCATAAAATCTAATTACTCCATTTAGATGAGTAATGGATTGATTCGAAAAGATAGTCGTTAAAATAGGCACCGAGAAGGAGAGAAAAAAATGAACGACTAACTAAAGAGACAAAAACTAAATAGGGGGCACCACTAAATTAAGGCTTGAGATTAAAACCTCGAGCCTTTTTTCTTTTGGCAAGAATCTTAGAGTATTCCCAAGCTAAGTTAAATATTATTCTAAGAGTTTTAGCGATTTCTTTATTTTCGATAACTAATCCGGAAAAAGGTTTTTTTTGGGTTGCTATTCTAACTTTATTACTAAAAAAAGCCATGTCACAAGTAATCGGATACTCTTTAGAGGAAAGAACCACTCTTTGAGAATTGTTCTTTTTTTGGTCTAAATCATCATTAATTATTGACCTGACTTTTATTTTTTTATTTTGTCTTCTCAGACTCATCGAATCGATATCTTCGCTGGAAAATATCTTTTTCAAAAGATCGTAGGAATATACCATGTCCGCCGTTTTGTCTTTATTATGGAGATATAGTTCCTCTGATATTGCTTTCAACCCTTCCTTTCCCTCAAAATATCTCACCGTTGGTTTTTCCTGCTTGGAGAAGTCTAGCGCTTTGAGCTCCGGTAGGATTTTTTCCAAATAAGTTCTTTTTCTTTTGATTTCCTGTTCTTGAGTGCGGAAAAGTAACACCAACTTTTCCGGGTTTTCGGCGTAGAAGAATTGTTTTTTGCCTTCGTGGGAACTGCTGGCCAACCCTTTTTTCATCAAACTCTCGATGATCACATAGGTGGTGGCCCGATTGACACCTGCTTTTTTGGCGATATCCTGGACGGACGATTTACCCAGCTCCAAATTGGCTAAATAAACTTTGGCTTCTTTTTCAGCTAGACCCAAATTGACCAATTCTCTGAAGTTCATATTTTTGAATAAATTTTTAGTAGCGTAATTATAGCAGACACAAAGGAAACAATGAAATGATCTTATCTTTTCTAAAACTCGCCAATCAGGTCTTGGTAAATTTCTACCAGCTTTTCTTTAGGTAAATTATTGTGAGCAATTTTCTTCTTGACGTCCTCTCCTCTAAAATGAGATAAAATCTCGAAATTTTCTATTACCCAGCCCTTGATACGAGACAGGCTTTTGGCTAAATCTTCCGTAATAAAAAGAAGCGTTGGCACTTTCCCTTCTCCCAATTCCTCAAAAATTTTGTAGCCTCCCTTCAGGCCCTTCGGCGCAAAATGGGAAGGGACGAAGACGCTATTGCTGACAAAACCCAGCAGAAAACCCTTGTCCTCCAGATCGCCATACATGTAGCTTTTTTCCAAGCTGCCCTCCATGAAGAAATGATAAAAAAAGCTATCGTATTCTAGGGGCTCTCTGTTCTCTCGACGGACCATGGCTTTGGCGTACCATTCGTAAATCTTTTCAATCGCCTCTTCGTTGTAAAGCTCCATAAATTTTTCTGTGGACATGAGATCGGCCGGGACTTCTTCTTTTTCCGAGAGCTCTTCCTCCTGTTCGTTTTTTAGCTCTTGCTTCAAATCCTCGTATTCGAATTTACCGTTTTCAAGAGTCTTTTTTAGATGGTTTGATTGTCTGCTTAGGGGGATCTTTTCCATTTTTTTACTAAAGTAATATATGAATATAGGATACAGTAAGAAAATAGTTTGAAGAAAATCATGAGCATTATCGAAGTCAAAAAACTGACTAAAAATTTTAAGGATTTTAGGGCGGTGAAGGGGATTACCTTTTCGGTTGAGGAAGGAGAGATTTTCGGTTTTCTCGGACCGAACGGAGCGGGCAAATCAACGACTATCAACATTCTTTCCACACTCATTACGGCCAGTGGGGGTTCCGCTAAGATTAACGGTTTCGATGTGGCTATGGAGACGGACGAAGTGCGAAAATCAATCGGTTTGGTTTTTCAAGACCCGTCGCTTGACGATCGTTTAACCGCTTGGGAGAACCTGATTTTTCACGCGCGACTCTACGGGCTAAGCAAAAAAGAATATTTGCCCAGAGTAAAAGCGGTGCTGGAGTTGGTTGATTTAACGGCCAAAAAAGACAGTCTGGTTAAGTCTTTTTCCGGCGGGATGAAACGAAGATTGGAAATCGCGCGCGGTTTGACACATTATCCGCGAGTGTTGTTCCTGGATGAGCCGACCTTGGGATTGGATCCGCAGACCAGATTCAACATTTGGAACTATATCTTGAAGTTGCGACAGGAAAACAAGATGACGATTTTTATGACCACTCACTACATGCAAGAGGCGGAATACTGCGATCGCATCGCTATTATAGACAAGGGAAAAATTATTGTCATCGATTCGCCAGCTAATTTAAAAAAACAATTCGGTAAGGAAACCATTGAGGATGTCTTTTTGAAATTGACGGGTCGCAAAATTCGCGAAGAGGAGGCTTCAACTAAAGAACAATTCAGAAACCAGCTGATGGCTCATCGAAGAAGATAGTAAAACTAACTTTATTTTATGCAATTTATCAGAGCGATAGTTACAATTTGGGAAAGAGAAGTGATTCGATACGGCCGGGATCGGGCTCGACTGATCTCCACTTTTTTTCAGCCGATAATGTTTTTGGTAATTTTTGGATCCGGCTTGCGTAATCCGCTTTCGGCCGGTGGCTTGGGGGTGGACTATCTAAAGTTTATGTATCCCGGTATTATCGCTATGAATGTGATGGGCATTGCTTTTTTCTCCAGCATTTCCACGGTTTGGGATCGAGAATTCGGCTTTTTAAAGGAAATATTGGTGGCGCCCGTTCCGCGTTCGACAATAGTTATCGGTAAGGCTTTAGGCGCGACGACGATTGCTTCCGTGCAGGCGTTGGTGCTTTTGATTTTGGCTCCGTTTATTAAAGTAAGCATCGATCCGCTAACCGTTTTTCATCTTTTTTTATTTATGTTGTTATTGTCTTTCGCTATATCTGCTATGAGCCTAGTCATTGCTTCAATTATGAAAACGATGGAGTCTTTCGGCGTTTTGATGCAGCTTTTTATTTTTCCCATGTTCTTCCTCTCCGGCGCTTTTTTTCCTTTGAATACGGCGCCGCATTGGATGCAGTTGATTTCTCGAATCAATCCTTTGACTTACGGAGTTGATTCGATGCGCCAGATTTTGTTGGCGCGACAAACTGATCCGGCTGCTTTGGCCGAAATAACGCTACAACCGATTTATTTGAATGTTTTTTCCTTGGCGATTTTTGCTACTATAATGATCTTTATTTCTATTCTGGCTTTTAGAAAGAAAGACTGACTCGCTGGACTTTTTAATTAAAAGATGGTATCCCAAAGTATTCCAGTTCTTTGAATAAGGCGATTGGAGAGATATAAAAAATCGAAGAAAGGAAAATTGTAAATGGCAGATCTTTTTATTTTCGCCGTCTTTGGCCATCTGTTGGGTGACTATTTTTTTCAAAACAAGACAATGGCTTTGAAAAAGTCAGACAAGGGAAAAATAGGCATTCAATGGTGTACTGCACATTGCTTGCTCTACACTACGACCGTTTGTCTTTTGACTTGGCAAATCTTTAGCCCCTGGTTTGCTCTTTCCGTTTTTATCCCGCATTGGCTGATAGATCGGTTTAGCTTAGCTAATTTCTGGCTGAAATTGATTCGCGGCCGCACCTTCGAAGCCGCTTACAGTGGAAGTTTTGGCTATAGAGATTTAGATATAGCTTTTACCGCTATTGTTTACACGGTTGTAGATAACTCAATGCACTTTTTTTGTCTCTGGATTTCTTTGCGATTGCTAACTGTCTAGCAATCTATAACCACCGTTCAAATCGATCGGTGGTTTTTTTATGGTAAAATTAATGCGTAGAATAGTAAATACTTTGAATAATTAAAAACAAAAGTGTAATTCCATTTAGAAAAAAATAAAAAATATCTGACCAATAGTAGGTATTATTTTTTATTTTTTGATAAAATCTTTTTAAGTTGAGGTAGGACAAATAGCAGAAGAATATACTTGAAAAAAGCAGAAAAAAAGAAATGGGTTTTTCAAGTATGTCAGCTAAAAATGGAATTATATTGTTCTCATCATCAGTCGTTACTCCCCAAGCAACTAGAGTAACTAAACCGGAAAAAACTGTCATGGCAACTATTTCTGAAATCGCATCTGATTTTTTAAGCCAAGCCCAAACAGAAAAAAATATAAATCCAAGGTTTACTAAAAGTAGAATCGTTATTAAAAAACTCATATTTTTATAATTTTATTAGATTTTAGTTCTCTAATATAACAATCACAAATTTTCAATTTATTTTTTTCATTTGCTAAAATTAAAACATGAAATATTTCATCGTTACACTATTGATTATTGTTTTTGTTTTTTTGGGCACAGCTCTTTATAGAGAGTATAAACAAGAGGCGTATCCGGAACAGCAGATTCTGCCAAAAAATAATGCTCCGACAAATATTTTTTCGGAAGATATTTCCGAAAGTCAAGATCAAAATAGTCAAAATTCGGCAGAAGACAATAAAACACCGGCGGAATTTACTGTTCACCCCATAGACAGGCCGGTGGAGAGAATCACCAAAAAACCCTTTGGCATCTTGATTGATCCCAAGACTTCACCCGTTCAGCCGGAAAATTTTAGAGGTTATCATACGGGAACGGATTTTGAAATTT
>CALFZX010000052.1 GCA_937952315.1 uncultured bacterium | reverse complement strand
GATTTTTAGTCAATAATCTTTAAAGTTGTTTAATGGAAAATCTTGGCTCCTACGACTCTGGTGTGCCTTTTCGTAAATTCATCTTTGTTTTTCTTTTAGTCTGTATCGTAGTGGGGACGGGCGTTTTTTATTCCGCTTTCTCACGAGTTTCCGTGACATTGATTCCTCAGAATAGCATCAAGGAAGTATCAACGGAGATTATCGTCGATGCTAACGGCACAACACCGGATGGAGAAAAAGGAATCTTGACGGGAGAAATGAAGAGTCGAGAAGCGGAAGGCAACGAAAAGGGAATTAAAGTCGATTTTAAAAAAATCGATGAATTCGCCAAAGGTCGAGTAATCATCCGCAACACGACTCCTTATCTGCAAGGAATTAGACAGGGCGCTTTGCTTAAACCGATAGACGCCCCCAACGATGTTATTTTTGCTACCGTCAACCGAGTCACTTTACCGCCCAAAGGCAGCCGAGAAGTTGATATTATCGCCAATTTCAAGGGCGCTAAAGGCAATTTACCTGAAAGTAAATTTGAATTTATCAATTTGGACAATGCTTATATGAAAGAAAATATTTTGGTCAGCAGTAAAGGAAAAATTGAAGGTGGCATTAGAGAAGCCAAAATAGTGACTCAGGAGGATCTGGATCGAGCTCACGGCGAACTGGCCAGAAAAATGTTCAAAAAAGTGCTGGAAGAGATCAATAAAGACTTGGGAAGCGGAAAGATTGTCAAGGAAGATAGTGCTCGTTTTAATATTTTAGAAAGATCGGCTACCGCCACCGTCGGCCAAGAAGTGGAATTTTTCGATATCGCCTTGAAAATAGAGGCTAGCGGAGTAACTTTAGACGAAAAAGAGTTGAAGACTATTGCCGAAAAAAAGGTTCGCGCTTTGGGAGACTCGCATGAAGAGTTCGGCGATTTCGAAGATAACAGTTTCTCTTATTCTTTAACCAACTTGGACTTGCCGGCCAAAAAGGCGACTATAACGGTGAAAATCAAGGGTAAATTTAATTCAAAACTATCCGCGAAGGTTTTTGACAAGGAAGGAATAATCGGCTACAACGAAAAGGCCTTGCGAGAACATTACGCCAAATATGATAATATCAAAGATGTTAGAATCTCGTTCTGGCCGTCATTTCGCAAAACTGTTCCCAACATTGAAAGCCGTATCGACATCAATGTCAAAACAGAACAGTAAAATTTAATCTAAATCCATGAATATTCTTTCTTCCTGTTTTGTCCGCCTTTTCGGCGATCCCAACGAAAAGACCGTTAAAAGATTGCGTCCTATTCTTGAAAAAGTGAACAGTTTCGAAAGTAAAATGAAAAAGCTATCACCCGAAGAGCTAAAAGCGCAGACTGAAAAATTAAAAAAAGAATTGGCCGAAGGGAAAACTCTGGACGACATATTGCCTCGCGCTTTTGCCGTAGTTCGAGAAGCTTCCGACCGAGTGTTGGGCGAAAGACATTTTGACGAACAGATATTGGGCGGTATAGTTCTCCATCAAGGTAAAATCGCCGAGATGAAGACGGGAGAAGGAAAAACTTTAACTGCCACTTTGCCTGTTTATTTAAACGCCCTCACCGGTAAAGGAGTTCATGTTATTACCGTTAATGATTATTTGGCAAAAAGAGACACCAACTGGATGGGCGCCGTTTTTAATTTTCTCGGAGTCTCGACCGCCTGCATTCAACACGATAAATCTTTTATATTTGAGCCGAAGATCAAACCGGATAAGAATGAAGTCAGCATCGAATACGCTAATTTAAAAGAAGTCAGTCGCAAGGAAGCTTACTCGGCCGATATCACTTATGGAACAAACAACGAGTTCGGTTTTGATTATTTGCGAGACAATATGGTCCAAAATCTAACCGAAATGGTTCAAATTCGTAATCCGGAGGAAGCCGATCGCATCGAGAGCCATTTAAACTACGCTATCGTTGACGAAGTAGACAGTATCTTAATCGACGAAGCCAGAACGCCTTTGATTATTTCCGCCCCCGACGAAGATTCCAATCGTCTGTACCGTCAATTTGCTCAAATAGTGCCGTCTCTCGAGGAAAACCGTCATTATAATATTGACGAAAAAATGAAAGCCGTTACCTTGACTGAAGAAGGTATCGAAAAAATAGAAAAAATATTGAACATCAAAAATCTCTACCGCGAAGGAGGAGTTGCTTTCGTTCATCATTTACAACAGGCCTTACGCGCCGAAGTTATTTTTAAAAAAGACCGAGATTATGTGGTACGAGAAGGCCAGGTAATCATCGTTGATGAGTTTACCGGCCGTATGATGCCCGGACGACGATTTTCGGAGGGACTTCATCAAGCGCTGGAGGCCAAAGAAAAAGTTGAGATTCAAAAAGAAAGTAAAACTCTGGCCACTATCACCTTCCAAAATTACTTTCGCATGTATAAAAAAATTGCCGGTATGACGGGAACAGCCATGTCAAGCGCTGAGGAGCTTAACAAAGTCTACAAACTTGAAGTGGTGTCCATTCCGACTCATCGAAAAATGATTCGTCAAGATTTACCGGACCGAGTTTATAAAAATGAAAAGGGGAAATTCAAGGCGATTACGGCCGAAATTAAAGAGAGAAATCTCAAAGGACAGCCTATTCTGGTCGGAACTATCGCCATTGAAAAATCGGAGTTGTTATCTAAATATTTTGAAATCGAAGGCATCAAACACGAGATCTTAAATGCCAAAAATCACGAAAGAGAAGCTCAAATAATTGCTCACGCCGGACGGAAGGGCGCCGTTACTATCGCCACCAATATGGCCGGTCGCGGTACCGATATCAAATTGGACGAAAAAGCTAAAAAGTTAGGCGGACTTCATATCCTTGGCACCGAAAGGCATGAGGCGAGAAGAATCGACGATCAGCTTCGAGGTCGATCGGGAAGACAGGGCGATCCCGGCAGTAGCCAATTTTTTGTCTCTATGGAAGATGAACTGATGAGACGGTTTGGCTCCGATCGAGTCAAAAATATGATGGATACGCTCGGCATTCCCGATGATGAACCGATAGAAAACAAAATGATTTCCCGATCCATCGAGAAAGCACAAGCAAAAATCGAGGGTTACAATCTGGATATTCGAAAGCATGTCTTGGAATACGACGATGTTATGAATCGGCAAAGAGAAATTATCTATCAAAAAAGAAGAGATCTTCTCATCAAAAAAGATGATTTCCAACAAGAGCTTCTTCGAAGTGGCAAAAATATCGCTCAAAGATTGGTGGAATTCCATCTAAACGCTCCGGGAGAAAACTGGAATATCCAAGAAA
This sequence comes from uncultured bacterium, assembly GCA_937952315.1. GTDB lineage: Bacteria > Patescibacteriota > Minisyncoccia > CAIUEV01 > CAIUEV01 > CAIUEV01. Next base: position 8,070 of record CALFZX010000052.1, on the reverse strand, counting down.
TAGGTGAAAATATTCGTGCCATTTTCGGTTTCAGCGCTGAAGAACAAGACTCCTTAATTAAGCATTTAGACAAAATTAGGGAAGACGAATCGCTAACCGAAAAGGAGCGAAAAGAAAAGATTGTGCGACATATAAACAAAAATATTGAAAAGGCTTACGCTGAAAGAGAAGAGGTTTTACCCAAAGAACATCTTTCTCGAATCGGAAAAATTATCTTCTTGCGAACTATTGATTTGCTCTGGATGAGCCATTTGGACAATATGCAATATTTAAGAGAGGGGATCGGTCTGCGAGGCTACGGTCAGAGAGATCCGCTTGTTGAATACAAACAAGAAAGTTTTCGTATGTTCGAACAACTCCTCAACAGCATTGAAGAGGAAGCAACCAGCTCCTTCTTTAAACTAGAATTCAAACAACAGTCAGTAACGCCGATACGCGAAGAAAAAAGTGAGACGGAAAAAGCTTTAGCCAGAGCGGAATATTCGAAGCCGGAAGAACCAAGCGGATTTTCTGGCGGAGAGGAAAAAAGCAAAACGGGCCAACAAATAAAATCTTTTCCCAAGGTTGGTCGAAACGATCCCTGCCCCTGCGGTTCCGGAAAGAAATACAAGAAGTGCTGTGGAAAAAAATAAAATTGAAAATTAAAAATTTCCCATGTCCACTCTTACCGATCGTCAATCTCAAATCCTAATCGCCCTTATCGAAGCTTATGTTAAGACAGCTAAGCCGATCGGCTCTTTAGATTTGAAAGAATCGGCCGATTTTTCCTTCAGTCCGGCAACTCTTCGCAATGAAATGAACGAACTGGAAAAAATGGGCTATCTTTATCAACCGCACATCTCTGCCGGACGGGTTCCGACCGATAAAGGCTATCGTTTTTTCGTCGACTATATTACCGATAAGCAACTGAATCGAATGCAGATCGAAGAAGAAAAAAGACTAAAATCCGAACTCCTTAAAATCAAGGCACGAGAAAAAATGCTCGCTCGGACATTGGCTAAGCTTATGTCCGCTTTTTCTAACAATATGGCTATCGCCGGCCTGATTGAAGAAAAATCTTTTTTTGAATCAGGTATTAAACAATTAGTTTCTCAACCCGATTTTCAAAATATTGATGAAATTTGTCAAATAGCTGAAGTTCTTGATTATATGGATGAGAACATCGATATTCTCAACGCAAAATTGAAAGAGAGCCAAATCAATACCTTCATCGGCGAAGAAAACATTTTTAAAGGTTCTACCGGCTGTTCCATTATTATTTCCCGTTGCACGATGCCAGAGGGAGAAGAGGGAATTGTAGCCATTCTTGGTCCTAAAAGAATGGAATATAAAAAAAATATTTCGATTGTGGAAAATGTAGTAAAATTCTTGAAAGAAGGAGAAGAACGAGAAGATTAATTTTTTGGCCCTGTTTTTGTTTTTTAAATTAGAATTGCCAGAATTTATTATTTATTTGATAGATCTAAATTGCAGTCGATTTAATTCGGCCGTTTCTTTTTCGCCAAAAAAGATCGGCAAAGGGCTTTTGTTGCTAAATATTTCGGGCAGATTGGGATAATGTCCATCATCTCCACTATTTATTTTGATTGGGGAGGAAAAATTTTCCCCATTGAAGGAAGAAAGAAAAACCGCTCCGGTCAAAGGGTCCTCTCGAGGCAACAGAAAAGTTTCTATCGATTCCATCCAAGCGACAAAAAATTGCTCCTCCTCTTGGCCGCAAGCGATTGAAGGAAAAAACTGATTTTGCTCCGATTGGACTACAGATTGGGGGTTTTTCCAACTTCGACCAATCAAAAAGGTAAATTCAAGACGGGATTTAACCGCTACCGGATCAAAGGAGCGCCAAACCGTGTAGAGCCGTCCCGATTGAGTAAAGCAAGCACTTAAATGACGAGAATCTTTTTCCGGATCGGAAATATTCAGCCACTCGCTCCAGGTTTCCCCTCCGTCCGTTGAATAAGAATGCTGAATTTGCTGCAGATTGGCGACATTACCCCAAGACGAATAGGCAAGTAAATGAAGCTCCCGACCATCTCGAGTCAAAAGAACCGGTCTCGACTGAGTGTTGGGTGGAGTTTCTTTAATATTTCTCCAGTCCGACCAGCTAGCACCGTCATCATAAGAAACTGTCATTTTAATTTGCTGTTTGGCATTTTTCGCATCTCGGCCTTCCCAAACAACCCAGATTTTGCCGTTGCCGGTCGTAATCACCGGATGCTCTTGCCAATATTCATCTACGGGTCGAAAACCGGCGACCGGAGCGATGTTTTTCCATTCCGACCAGGTTTTTCCCCCGTCGGCGGAGCGACTGTATTTTATTTGTCTTTCGTTCGAAGAATTTCCACTATTAGCGCCATACCAGACCACATGCAAAACACCGTCTTCATCAACGGCGATCGACGGCACTCGCTGATCGTCACCGGCGGAAACGAAGCTAATCGGACGATCGGTGTACTCAAAAATATATTTACCTCCCTCCAACTTAGCGTGAGCAAGAAAAATTTGATGACGACCATTATTTTTTTTACGATAAGCAAGATAGAAACCTCCGTTTCTGTCCGAAGCCACTTTTCTCTGACCGGAGTAGCCAAGCGCTCGATGATCTTCACTTTTATCAACCGTCCAAATCCCGATCGGCAATTGATTTTTTTCTTCGTCGCCATTATTTTTATCCCGATTTTCAAGATCGCCATTGATATTTTGATTCGTTCGATCGTCTCCGCCTATTTTTTCGGCAAAAAACCCAGCCTTGTAAATCAATCCGATCCCGATACAAATAAAAAGCGCAATAATAAAATTTCGAGTGAAAATTTTTTTCATTATCATTATCTAAACTCATAATTTTTAGTTTCTTCCGTCACTAAAATATTTTTGCGGTTTTCGTTCGGTTTTAGATTTGACTGGAAATAATTCGGCTTCGAGTCTTTAACTACAATTCCGGCTCGATTATTTTTGACTTTATTCTCAAAAAAATAATTATTAGCCGTTCCCCCGTAAAGATAAATTCCTCGATTATTTTCGTTGAAAACATTATTCCAGACAAGATTTTCCGCCGAATGCATGTTTAATCGAATGCCACTCTTGCGATTACCGATTATACGATTACCGACAATATAATTATTGTAAGAATCGTAAACGGCTATTCCGTCAGCATTATTCCGAGTTAAATTGTTAGTCACAATATTGTTGTTAGACTGTCTGTCCAGCATTATACCATGAAGTTTGTTGTCGCGAGTAACATTCTTTCGAATAATATTTTTAAAGCACCTCTTGGAAATGATAATCCCGTGATTGCCGTTATTGTGGACCAGATTATTTTCAATCAATAAATTATTCGAGTCGTCATGGGGATCGAGTCCGTACTCATCGTTTTCATAGACTTCGTTATCGGTAATTTCCAAACCGGTGGCGCCGTAAGAATAAAGACCAAAATAATTGTGATGAATTTTGTTTCGTCTTACCACCCCCGTAGTCAGACTATTCCGAAAAGTACCGTTTTCTATCTTCCAAGAAACTCCGTAAGAGCCACCGAAAAGTCCGCCTCGTCGTTCCACTCCGGCCGTTCCCAAATAGGAAATTTCCGAGTCTAAAATGTCCATTCTGCCGCTACCTTTAGCTGTAATATAAGCTCGACCATCTTTGTGCTCTTTGTCCGGAGCATTGTTTTTTTCGGACCAAGAGCTGATTTTGGTTTCTTGAATTAAAATATTTCCGTTTTCGGAGCGGATCCAGACTGTCTTTTCCGGTTCACTCAGCAATTTCAGATTTTTCACTTCATCTCCGACCAAAAGCAGAGTCGTCTCAGCGTCTAAATAAAGATTGGCTCGCAGAATCCATTCCATTGGCGCCAGTTCTTCCAAAACAAACCGTTGATCGAGGGGCAAAGCGTTTCTTATTTTCAGCGGAGTCAGAACACTGCCCTTACCAATAACGGCGATTGTGTTAGTCAACTGATCATAAGAAATTTTTTGCAGAGTAACCGGCGCTCCCGCTATTTTTCGATCAATCGGATTTCTTAGCTCCTCGAAAGGAATTTTTATTTGCCGACCGATCAGCGCCGGGGCCGAAAAAATGTTCGTTCCGCTATCCGCCCATTGAATAACCGACTGATCTTTTAAATTAAATTTGCGCATCACAGTTTCAAAATTTTCTCCCGGATCCAAACGATAATAGGCGAATTTCTCGTTCGAAGCTTCGTCCAGAGTTTCTTGCTGAATATTTTTTATCGGATGATTCGGCTGATTATTATATTCTTCCTCTGTCAACTTTTTTTCAAAAGATACGCCCTTCGGATCGGCTAGCCTCTTTTCCGTCTCTTCTTTGATTTTCTGTTCTCTAGCCAACTTTTTCGCCTCCACTGTTTCAACTCTGTTCTGTTCATAAGCGATACCGCCCCAAAGCATTAAAGCGGGAAACAGAAGAGTAACCGCAACGGAAAAACTTTCTTTAATCATCAAAAAGCTGTTTTCCCGCAGTCTATCCTTGCTCCAACGAGTAATCCAGCCTTGCTGATTAAGCGTCACCAGAGCATAAATTTTCACCAACGCTTCTAAATAACTAAAAAGTATGTAAGAAGGCAGGATAGTAACCGAACGAAAGTCTTCTCGAAAATAGGGAATAAGTTTGATAAAACGGCTGAATAACAACCAAAGAATAAAAATAAACACCGCTCGATAATGACCGTACAGCAAAGCGGTCACTAAAAATACCGGCCCCAAGAGCAAAGTAAAGGGAGGAAAAAGACGATCAAGCAAATACAGCGCCAAAAACTTTTCTCGCTTCCAGATCCAACGGCTAAACAATGTTTTTAAATCGGAGCGCCAACTGTTTCTCGACCAACGCAATCTTTGTTTTAAGTAAAAAGACAAATTGTCTGAACCGCTAGTAAAGACACGAATATTCCCAAGATAACGACATTTCCAGCCCTCCGACTGAACCAAACTGGTCAGTCTTTTGTCGTCACCGCTAATAACTTTTTTGCCCCAAAAAGTTTCTTTTACCAGTCGTTCCGTCAAGTTGACAATCGCTTTACGACGATAGACGGCCGTTCGACCGGAAAGCACCGTGAAAGCGTTTCCCACTACGGCCAGAAAGGGGAATTCATTTAAAAATCTCAAGCTCAAATGCATTTTGAAGATTTTTTTGGCGAAAGTATCCGCTTTTAGCATATCTTGCCTCACCGCCACACCTCCCACCGTCGGGTCGGCAAAGGGCGCCAGCATTTTTGATTTAATATTTTTTTCCCAAACCACATCACTATCCACCAAAGCCAAAATCTCACTTCGAGAAGCTTTGATCCCGTCGGCTAAGGCTTCTCTTTTTCCGGGAGTATGAGTCACGATCAATTTTGCTCCCTTAAATTTTTTAGCGAATTGTTTAAAAATCTTGATTGATCGTTCATCGGTATAGTCAACAACGGCAATAATTTCATCCACTTTATTTTGCTTCCAAGATTTTAACGCTGATCGAAAGAGACTCGGTTCTTCGTTATAGACAGGAGTAATAACCCCAATTTCCGCCTCATATAAACCCTCAATCGGTCGATAGAAAAAACCGATCAATTTTTTGAAAAGCCAAGTACCCCAACGCCAAGCGCCAATCACACTAATAGGGAGTAAAACGGTCATTTCATAAAGATAGCGGTCTATTTGATTTAAAAAATCCATAAAAATCTAAACTTATGGTTATGTAACTTCTAGATTAAAACTGGAACGATCTAACTACAGTTTGTCCTCTTTTTTCTTTTTTTTCTCTATCATATTATGGTTTGAATCGATTACTGAGCCGAGAATCAGCATATCCAAATCAAACTTGTCCTTGGTCCAATCTTTAAAAGCTTCCGTATCCTTTGGCAGGCACATACCGTTAAACGGACCGAAATTTCGAATTCCATATTCCGGGTTCCAGGAAGCTTCCGCCGTTCTTACTACTAGCGGGAAGATTTTATCCGCTTCAATACCCAATTCTTCCGCCACTAAACGAACTTCATTGAAGAAAGCAATTTTGGTAGCATTAAAAATATTATGAATGTATTTTTGCATCTCCGCTTCCTCTAAAGACATTCGATAGACAGGCGCCTCGAAGGGAGAATAAACTTGATTCAGTCTGCTAAAAGATCGATCGCCTAACGCTCCAATGGTGATAGCTCTCGGCTTCAAAAAATCTTCCTCCGCCTTCGCCTCTCTCAAATATTCGGGGTTCATACAGACTCCGAAGTCCTTACCGGCCTTCAAGCCTGAATTCTCCTCGATAATCGGCGTCAAAATGTTTCGACTGGTGCCCGGAGGTAAAGTGCTCCTAAAGACTACCACTGAATAATTTGTTTTCTTAGCCATGGCTTTGCCAAGTGAAGCGGCCGCCGATTTTATGTAATCAAGGTTGATCTTTCCGTTTTCTGTCGGCGTGGCAACGGAAAGAAAGAAAAGCTCGATATCCTCGATTTTTTCTCCCAAATTTTCCATTTCAACCGTTTCAAAACCCTCCTGGCTCAATTTTAGTAGCGTCTTTAAATTAACATCGGCAAAAATCACTTGGTGTCCTCCCTTGGCGATCAGCCCTTTGCCGGAAGCTTGTCCCACCACGCCACTGCCAATAATTGCGATCTTACTCATTTGTTTCTATTTAATTTTTAGGAAATCCTTCCATTAAATAGAACTTTAATTTTATTGGCAAGAAATTACTTTTTGTTGTTTGGCGTATTTCCCGAAAAATATTTTTTTTCCGTTTGATTCAAAGGTGTTTCCGCAAATCTCCTTCTGTGGCTTTCTCTCGATTTTTATAGCACCGGCACGGTTATTTCTTAAAATATTATTTTTAACGATATTTTTTATTCCGTCTTTAAAGCTGTCTCCACCTAAACGAACTCCCGCTCCCAAATTGTCATAAACTTCATTGTCTCGAAATATATTACTGTTGCCTCGGGAGTCCAGCCCACCCGATTCCGGATCTTTTTGACCGGTGCAACGATTTCGCTCCACCAAATTACCGGAAGATCCTTCTTTGATATCCACGCATTCATTTCCGTTCGTATCGAATTCATTATCGTGAATCCAATTTTTGTTCGATTTGTCAAGCCCTTTGGTCGGGTTCTTTCCGTCTTTTCGTTGCTCCGGCGCCGTTCCGATATAAATGCCTTCACCGTTTTTTCCGCCGTCATTAAAAACAAAATCGTGAACGCCACAATTTTTAATCGTATTGTTAAAAATCTCCGCTCCCTGAACAAAATATCGCAAACGAACGCACTCTCCGCCGGCATTTTTGATTTCCAGATCGGAAATTTTTAGCCCTTTAAGCGCTTTTTTGGGCTTTTTACCTAAAACATAGATTAGCTTATCCGCAAAATCATCTTTTTTCTTGCCCTCTCCCTTTTTTCCATCGAGTGTAAAACCTTTGAGCCGAATGTAACTGTGATTGATTTCAACTACCCGATCTTCCTCTCCACCTCTTACAATAGCCTCCTTGGGACCGACTATGATAATCGGCTGGTTTGGTCGACCGCTTCGTATCGTTTTAAAACTCTCAAAATATTCCCCCGGCAACAAACTGATTGTATCCCCCGGCTGAGCTCTTTTTAGGGCGGTTTGAATTTTTTTCAGAGGAGCGTTTTCCTCTCGACCACTATTTTTGTCATTACCCGTCGGTGAAACGAAATAGCTACCATTCGTCGCCACTACCTCGCTCTTGCTCAATCTTAATTTATAAAATGAGGAGATGGCAAAGACAGCAACGGGTAGCAAAATCAATAGCAAAATTATATTTATCTTGTCACGCATAGTTTTAATTTAGTTTAAGCGTTTTTATTGTAGCATGGCATAACTAATTTTGTAATTCTTGGTTTTGGCCTCTTTCAAAAAATCTCTTTAAAATAAGGAGCAAGGAGAAAGGAACAAGGGACAAGTGGCAAGGAGCAAGGGGAAAGGAAACCGTTAGTAGTTGTTTTCTTGTCCCTTGTAACTTGAAACTTGAAACTAATCTCTTGCCCCTTGTAACTTGCAACTTGTAACTTTTTTAAATACAAAAAAGCATTGATGGAAATTCCGAGTGCAAAAAAGAGAGGATTCGCCTTTTTGC
>CALFZX010000051.1 GCA_937952315.1 uncultured bacterium | reverse complement strand
AGCCGAGGCAAAGTTATCAATTCATTCAAATCCGCCTCTCCCGTCTATTCACCGGACGGAAAATATATTGTCTATGTTAATCTTGAAAGAGGAAATAAACTTTATCGAAAAAATGCAGACGACAACAGTGACGGAGAAGACATCAATAAATCCAAATCTTCCGATCCCGCCTATTCGCCGGATGGTCGCTACATTGTTTATAGCAATAACGATGAAGACGGTAAATTATACCGTAAAGATCTGACCGAAGACGATAACGGAGATGGAGAGCAAATCACCGATGTAAACTCTCAAAATCCCGCCTATTCGCCGGATGGAAAATACATCTACTATTTAAATGTCAACGACAGCAAAATTTATCGTCGCGATGCCGACGATGATGACGACGACGAAAACGGCGAAGCCCTCAAAGATATAAAGGCTTATTCTTTTGCCATCTCTCCCAGCGGAAAATATATCACTTACAGTAGCACCGCGAAAAAAGGCCTTCTTTATTACCGAAAGACCGGAGGCTCCGGAAAGGGCAAGTCCATAAACAAATATACTTCGAATGAACCGAGTTATTCACCGAAAGGAAGCAAGGTTATTTTCGCCAACGCCGATAAAAAAATGGTTCTGTTCTCAACAAAAATAAAATAGTGATTTTAAGAATTTAATTGTCAGTGTAAAAATTTAGATTTTCTATTTATATTCCATATAGTAACAATCCTGGCTGTTTTCGTAATCGCAAAAATAAGGCTCTTCTTGACTGAATACCGGCACTCCGTGTTTGGAGATATAACAATCGCGTTGTTTCAAGCTAGCGCTGTGCCACCAAACATTAATGTCGCCCGTTGGGTAAGTACAACCGGTAAAAGTCGTGCCACCACTGGCGGAAGATCCGCCGGAAGATTTTGATTTGCCGGTTTCATTTGTTCCCTCTTCGTCATTTTCATCAGCATTATCGACCGTATCAGATAAATTTACATTTTCAGTTGAGCTCGCCTCATCACTATTACTTTCTCCGTTCTCAACAATATTCGCATTGCTATTTTCACCAATAAAACCCTCTCCTGTCTCCTGCGTCTTTTCTTTTGGAATATATTGATAATCGAGCGAGGAAGATCCGTTTGATTCATTATCATTATTGTTTCCTCTTCCCGCTTTCTTTTTCCTCCACTCCTCCTGCTGTTTCTCCGCCGACAAGGTTTCCGGATCTTTTAATTCGACCGGCGCCAGTTGAATTCCCAACCAAATCAAAAAAATGGCAAAACCTAAGGCACCAAAAATAAGAAGGGGCATCATGACTGTCGGAGGAATTTTTTCCCAAATTTTAATTTTGTTTTTTTGAACTTCCATAATAAAATTATTTTAGATGAAAAAAAGAAATTACTCGAGTTTTGCTTTTTTCAAAAAAATAAATATACTAAAATCAGATTAAAATAATCAATAATCATCAACAAATGAAGAAAAAGTCCTTGTTTCTTTCGGCGTTTTTCTCTCTGCTCTTGCTTTCACCGGCACTAACCAAAGCGGAAGTCGGTCCGGGAGCAGATCTGCCAGCATCAGACGATCCTTTCTGGGAAGTAATGTCTCAGCTCGATCGACCCGACGATACAACCTGCACCGCTAAAGCTACTGCGATTTTAACCGCTGCCGGTCTGCCGGGCGGAGCGGAAAGAGCAGCTGCCACCTGTGAATCGATCGGCTGGATTATCACAACCATGGAACCTTCTTTGGCCTCAGAGGGAGTAACTACCAATTTATTTGATCAGGCCGATTGGCACAACATAACCGGACTTTATTTTCAGGAAGAATCCGGCAGAATTGAGTTCACCAACTCGATCGACTTTATGAGTCGAGACTTTATGCTTTTTCTCTCTTCTTTGGTTTCCCGTTTAGAGTTTGAACCGGAAGAAATTGGTCTGGACGCTGACCTAGTCAATGGGATGAGAAATGCCGGTACCGTTATCACTATGTGGAATGTTTCCGACTTTAATGATCCGGAGATTTTAGTTAACGGCGAAGAAGATGAAGAGGGCATCGTTTCCGGTATGAGCTACGATCCCGCCACCAATACCATTACTTTTAACGCCGCTCACTTTACCACCTTTAAAGCGGTAGAGAAGGGAAGTGCGACCGTTAAAAGACCGAAGCTCAGCAAGGTGGAGTACGAACAATACATCAGTCACAAAGGCAAGATTAAAATTGAAATGACTATCAAAGGTAAAAATTTCAGCAAAAATGCCCGCGTAAAATTAGGTCGGCAGTATGCTGACAGTGTTAAATACTACAACAGCGGGAAAATCAAAGCTAAGTTCACTCTTTCCGATTTGCTCAAAAAGCACAAAGCGGGAGAGCTAGTGACTTTAAAAGTTAAAAATACCGACGATTCAGTGAAAAAATTCGACAGAAAGATTAATTTTATGTTGAAATCAGCCAGATTGACTAAGACTAACTAATTGAATCTTTTCGGCATATACTCTCAAAAAAGGCGTCTCAACGAGGCGTCTTTTTTATTCAAAAATAAAGCGAGGGGAAAGCTAAAAAATTTTATGCGACACTCATCGCTCCGGCTCTTACCATCGAAGGATTTTTCATTACATCAATTATTTTTCCGTTGATTACAAAATTGTCTTCAGCCGTCAAGTAAATTGGCCGGTGTTGACTTTCCGTCGATTGAGGAAAAAGCCCGATATTCTCCTCGTCGATCCGCATAAAAGTCTTAATCGTCGCCAATCCGTCAATCGTGGCCAAAACTTTGTCACCGTTTTGAAAATCCTTGTACGCTGCGTCGATCAGAACATAGTCGCCGTCCTCAATTCGTTTACCGCGCACATCGGAAAGATTCATCGAACTGCCGGCAACTTCAATAGCAAAAATATGTTCCGTAATTTGTTGCGTAAAAAGTTTGCGCGAAATTTTCAGAAAACCTTCAATGTTCTGCTCAGCGAAAAAAAGGGGACAGCCGGCGTTAGCCATACCGAGAATCGGAATATTAACAAAATTCTTTTTCGCCTGTTCAATAATCTCAATTCCGCGGTTCGCCTTTGTTTTTTTAATATAGCCTTTATCTTCCAGAGACTTCAAATAATTAAAAACGCTACCGACACTTTTGATTTCAACGGCATATTTTTTTACTCCCGCCTGAATTTCCCTTACGGTCGGCATTTTTCCCTTTTTTTTCATCCATTCTTTCAATGTCTTGAGCACAACTTCTTCTTTTTGAGTGAGGATTTTCATTTTTGTTTGCTTGTTCAATAATTATTTATATTTTTATTGAACAAGCAAAAATATTTCCTGTCAAATTTAATTCTTTCGACAGACTAAAAATTCAACATAAGGTGCATTCGTGCCGCCAACCGAGCCAGCGGAGTTCACTGTAATAGCTGGCTGATTAGCTATAACGCTCCCAGTAGTGTACTGCTCATATCCATATCCATATAATGTTCCTCGATAAGAAGGTAACCGGTAACCGAAGTTGTTATTCCATATATGATTGATCCGCGGAGAATAAAGGCCCAATGAAATTAGATAAGAATAAGCGTGATCGTGTGGGACTTGAGTAGCTCCGTGAGCGTGCTGACCAACCGCTCGATTTTCTCCGTCACTCAAAGCTTGACCGACAGTCAAATTTTTGTTAGCGGAATTTTGAGTACCAACAATATATCTTCCTTTAGCGTTAGTAGCTTCAGACCATCCTTCCGGACAGGAGGCGAGATCGAAATAGGCAATAGTACCGGCCGGCGTGCTGTCGCCACCAATCAGGACCCAATTAGTCCCGTCAAACATGTTTACTTTCTTGGTATCAGTGTTTATGATAATTGTTCCAAGCTGCGGGGAGACTATCGCGTTTCTTTGTGCAGTCGTCATACGGGGAAAGAGAACTCCTTGGGTAGTGGAGGTGACCTCAAGCCCGGTACTTTTTATTTTGCCAACGACATCAAGCTCCGCTTGAGGGTTGTCTGTTCCTATGCCTACCAATCCGTAACGGACAATTAGTCCATGAGCAGCATTACCTAAATTCAAGATTAAGCCCCCGACCTTGGATTGTCCGAAGGCCGATGAGTTAAGCGGAGCAAAGATATTGTTACCCGGAGGAACAGTGGTTGGTTCCACCCAAGCAAAAGCGGGCAAGGGGAGCATCAAAACCGTAAGAAGAATTATTGTTCTCGTGTAGGGGCGGGTCTTGTGCCCGCCCATCAGTGAGTAAAGTGTATTTTTGTTTATCATATTTTTTCGTAGGGACGGACCCGTGTGTCCGCCCGTTAATCTATTAATGTCTTGAAATAATTATATAATGGAAAATTAAAAATTAAAAAAGCCACCGAATATTTTCGATGGCTTACAAAAAACATTTTTGGAAAAGATTTGTCCGCTGTCAATTTTGGAGACAGTACCGATTATCCAATTCAATCTCGTTTTCCGGTTCAACATCAAGCTCGATTGCCTCGATCGGCAGGAGAGTGACCAGCTCTCTTCTTTTCCGATCGAACAGGACTCTCATCTTTTCATTCTTATGAATCAAAATCCATTCTCCACAATGACCGCACGGATCGGTGAAGCGAACAAATTTAGCTTCGCCTCTCATAATTCTTGAGGCCATTTCCTTCAGATCAAAGCGATTCAGAACCAGGGTATATCTTTCCCAAGCTCTGCTTTTCACATGTCGCCTTCTCGCGTAGCTGTGATATTTTCTTCGCCTTTCGCTTCCTTTCATTTTTTAAACCCTCCTTTTTTTTCCTCCATGATTAGGGACTACTTTCTAGCAAACTTATTTCGAATTGTAAACCTTTCCGGCCGACTGACCGGCTAAAAAACCGGTTGACCAACAAATTTGCAGATTGTAACCGCCCGTTGGCCCGTCCAAATCTAAAATTTCACCGGCCAAAAAGAGGTTCTTTATTTTCCGCGAGCCCATAGTTTTCGGATCGATCTCTTTCAAATTCACTCCCCCTCGTGTCACTACCGCCAGTTCATAGCCCATTAGACTGTCTACTTCCAATTTCATGCTTTTTAGAATTTTGATCAAATTGCGGCGTTCTTCACGCGTGATTTCAAAAAGTTTTTTTCTGGCTGGCAGAGTCGAAAGAAACATGATCAAGTCGACCAAACTTTTAGGCACCAAGTCGAGCAGATAATTTTTAAAATCCGTATGAGCCTTATTTTTAAAATCTTTTTGCAATCTCAAGTCCAGTTCGTTGAATTCAACGGCCGGCTTAAAATCGATTTCCAGCTCAATTTTTTTGCCCCTCGCTAAAGCCGGTCCCATCTCTCGACTGGCCGATAACACGATCGGGCCACTGACACCGAAATGAGTAAAGATCATCTCCCCAAAAAATTCCGCCTTCTTTTTTTCATCCTCAAAAATTTTCAGTTTAACATTTTTCAAGCTTGTTCCCTCCGCTATTTTTGTCCACTCTTCTTTAGTTCGAATCGCTGTCAGGGAAGGGAAGAGAGGAGCAATCGAATGACCCATTTTTTTCGCCCAGACAAAACCGTCACCCGTTGACCCGGTAACGGGATAGGATTTTCCTCCGGTCGCTAAAATGAAATTTTCACCAAAAACTTCCTCTCCATCCTCCATTTTAACACACTCGATTTTTTCATCCTTAATTTCAAAATCAACTACTCTTTCTCCCAATTTAAAGCTAACATTTTTTTCTTTTAGCATTCTAACCAACAGATCCAGAACGGCACTCGCCTCATCGGAAACGGGAAAGATCCTTCTTCCTCTCTCTTCTTTTAATTTCAAGCCCCTCTTTTCAAAAAAATTCACCGTTCTGAGCGGACCGAAATTTTTCAGAGCGTCAAAAAGAAATTTACCTTTTTTCCCAATTTTTTGGATAAATTCTTTATTGTCATAAACGGCACAAGTCAAATTACAACGGCCTTTTCCGGTCAGAAGCAATTTTTTGCCCAAGCTACGATTTTTTTCCACCAAAATCACTTTTGCTCCCGACTCAGCGGCTTTCCAAGCAGCTAACATGCCGGCCGGCCCACCGCCGATCACGACAGCATCAAATTTTTCCGGACCTTTATTTACAAAAACCATATACAAAATTAATTTTCAATTTTTAATTTTCAAACAATTTCTAATTTCTAATTTTCAATTTCATTAATATCTCAATTTTTTAAACAGGTTTGAAATTGGCCTGAGGCTATCTTTTCGCTCTTTTTCGATCGATCTCCGTCAGCCCCTGTTTGCGCAGGCGCACGCTCATCGGCGTAATCTCCATATATTCATCCTCCGCCATGATTTCCAAACCTCGTTCAACATTCACTTCCATCGGCGGAATAAGCGCGATAGCGTCATCCGAACCGGAAGCTCGCATATTGGTCAGTTGCTTACCTTTGATTGGATTGACCGTCATATCATCACCCTTGGAAGTATTGCCAATAACCATGCCTTCATAAACTTCCGTACCGGGTCCGATGTAAAGCGTCCCTCGATCTTGTAAATTATACAAAGAAAATCCTAAAGCTTTCCCGGTAATCATAGAGATCATCGAACCGACTACTCGTTTTTTAATTTCACCGACAAACGGTTTATAACCGATTACGCGGGAACAGAGCGTTCCTTCTCCTTTAGTGTCCACGATGAACTCGTTTCGATAACCCAAAAGACCTCGTGTTGGCACTTCAAAAACGATTCTCGTCTCCTTGCCTCGTTTTTCCATCTCAACCATAATGCCCTTACGGCGACTCATTTTTTCAATGACCGTTCCGGCCAACTCCTCCGGTACATCGACCGTCGCCTCCTCGAAAGGCTCCATTTTGACCCCATTTTCCTCTCGAATAATGACTTTCGGCTGAGAAACTTGCAGTTCGTAGCCCTCTCGTCGCATATTCTCAACTAAAACGGCCACATGCAATTCACCTCGACCGTAGACTTTAAAAGGATCAGCGTCTAAATCGATTTTCAATCCCACATTGATTTCCAGCTCTTTAGCCAATCTTTCTCGAAGTTGTTTGCCCGTAACAAATTTACCCTCTCGCCCGGCAAAGGGAGAATTGTTGACCAAAAGATTTAACGCAATCGTCGGCTCATCCACTTTAATGGCCGGTAACGATTCTTGTTCCGCTTTTTCGCAAAGGGTGTCACCGATTTCAATATTTGAAAAACCGGCTACCATCACAATATCACCTGCTTCCGCCTCCATTACTTCTTCTCTCTCCAAACCCTTGAAAGTGAATAATTTCGTTACACGACTCGTTTCAATTTTTCCGTCCGTCTTCTTTAAAGTCAGTGAGGAACCTTGCTTAATTTTACCTTCATGAATTCGTCCGATAGCCAATCGACCTAAAAAATTATCGTAACCGAGGTTAAAAGGCTGAAAACGAAGCAGGGATTGAATATCGGCCGGTGCCGGCTTGACCTTAAGAAGAATCGTATCCAATAATGGAGACAGATCTTTCGAATCATCCCCTAGACTTTCCTTAGCGATTCCCGCCTTGCCGTTAGCATAGATTGTGGTAAAATCAAGCTGTTCGTCCGTTGCGCCCAAATCAAAAAACAGCTCAAACACTTTTTCCTGGGCCATTTCCGGCTCCGCACCGGTTTTATCAATCTTATTGATAATAACAATCGGTCGCAAACCCAATTCAAGAGATTTTTTTAGCACAAAACGAGTCTGGGGCATCGGCCCTTCTTTAGCATCCACCACCAAAAGAACACTATCAATGGAGCGCAAGACTCTCTCCACTTCCGATCCGAAATCGGCGTGACCGGGAGTGTCAACAATATTAATTTTTGTTCCTCGATAAAAAATTGAAGCATTTTTAGAATAGATAGTGATGCCCCTTTCTTTTTCCAAATTGTCCGAGTCCATCGAAACACTTTCGTCTTGGACCATGCCGGTTTGGCGCATGATTGCGTCAGTAGATCGGAAGAGCACACGTCTTGAACTCCAGTCACGAATCACCATCTCGTAT
>CALFZX010000050.1 GCA_937952315.1 uncultured bacterium | reverse complement strand
GCCGATTGAGGAAAATAAATAATTTCATAACCGGCGTCAATAAATCTTCGGCACCAATCTACATCCTCAAAATACATAAAATATCGATCATCCATCGGCCCAACTTTTTCCAAATTATCCCGACGCAGAAGAAGAGCCGAACCCATCAGCCAACCGTTAATTGAAAGCGGACAATTTTTAGTCTTTTTTGTATCAATAACAAAATTTTTTAATTTCTTTTTGCCAAACTTCAATTTGCCCAAAAAAGTTCGACGATAAAGAATAATTTCCGGTGTATAAAAATGAAAGGCGGAAGGCTGAGGAGATCCGTCAAAATTCAAAAGTTTTGGCCCCAAAATACCGATTTTTTTATTCTTACGCATATAATTAATCATGGGCCATAGTGAACCCTCCGTTAAAATAATATCCGAGTTTAGAATAAAAAGTAAATCGCCTCGACTTTTTTCAATTCCTTTATTTACCGCTTTGGAAAATCCGGTGTTTTCCTTGAAGGGAAAATAGCGAACGGGTCTGTTCTCGGACATATATTTCTTTGCCACATCTCTCGTTTTCTCACCGGCCAAACTATCTACCACTAAAATTTCGCCCCTGATCCCACTCTTTTTTTTAAGAATCGTCAGCTCCTCCAGGATCGATTTCACGCACAAATTCAAAATGGCAGCATTTTTAAAGCTGACAACAATAAAAGATATATCAAATTTTCCGATTTTTTTTGTTTTGTTTATCATCTTTGTTTATCAGCCTACAAGTAAAATAAAAATAAGGGAAGCCACCACCCAAAGGAATTCGGCCGGCTGACCGACAAAGGCGAGACTAACCGACTGACCCAATTCTTTCTTGATTTCATCGGGAAGCAGGTTAAGCCCAATACTAATCGTCAAACCGGAGAAGGATAAAGCCAAAATCAATCTGTTCACAAAAGTTCCTTTAGTCTTTGCCAGCGAAGAAAGAGAGGTGCGACCGATAGTTAAATTCAGCAAAGCAAAAACTCCAAGAAAAACCGCTAATTTTGCCCAAGGATGTTCAAACTGAAAACCGCCCAGCTCAAAATCCAACAGAGGAACTCCGGAAATCAAGGCCAGCGACATAAAAAGAGTTATTATCCTCAAAGAAAGACTGCCCCGCCCCTCTTTCCAAAGACAGAAGACCACAAAAAAAAGAAAAACTATCCAAACTAAACTGCCCCAAGTCGGACGAAGTTCTGAAACTGAAGTAACCGTTTTATAGAAATCCATAGCTCAAGCAAAAATTAAGGTTTGGAATTAGTATTTTTGTTAGTATTGATATTGTTTCCACCGTCAACGGTAGCATTCGCATTATTATTAGCGTCTTTCTTCTCCTCTTTTTTATCCTCCACCTTCGGAGCGGCTTCTCCCGACCTTTTGGTGTTGTGATAAATAATCATCTGGTCAATTGAGGTTCCTGATCCGTAAAGAATACCAATGTTCTCTTTGGTCGAAGATAGAAAAATATTCGGTCCCCACATCGGATCGTGAACTACATATTTTCCGTTATTATCTTTATGGTGGACAACAACATAATGTCCGGCGCCTCTTCCATTAGCCCGCACAAAAATAATCACCGGATTGCGATTTTCGATTTCGGAATCAACAGTATCCCAGTCGATATTACCGTGAGAATAACTGGAAGTTCTTCTCACATGTTGCCAAACTGACGGCCAGACTATCAAATCGCGAGAAAAAATCGGCTGTTTTGCCAGAAGACCGGGATCCATAATCACTCCGTGATAGCGCAAGACCATCGCCACGCAGGAAACGGCACAACCGTATTTGCTCATTTTTGTGTTCGAATAACCAATATCATTGGAACCCCAACGAGGATCTTTTTGAGAAAAATACCAATCGGTCGAGGCCAGACCGGATGTTGGTCGTGGCTGATTGGACTGAGCAAAATCAAATTCACTCGACTTGCTTTGATACAATTCTTCAATATCTCCCAACAAGGTCTTCTTTTCTTCCTCCACTCGCGCTAGAATTTCTTGATACTTACTCTCCTCTCCCGCCGTTTCAACTAACAAATTTTCTTTTGAATTCTGCTCTCCTTCGAGATAAAAATTTTTTTCCATCTTTTTTTGACGAGTGCTTTCCAACTCATCGTGCTTCTTCTCCATTTTTTCCTGTTTTTTCGCCAATTCCTGTCGAGCGTCGTCTATTTCCTTCAATTTGTTAAAAACACTTTGATTCGCCTGTTGATTTGAAGCCACTTCCTGCACAAAAAAAGAAATTCCCTTATAGTCAAGCAAGATTTCTAAAATGTTTTTTCTGTCTTTTCGGTAGAGATCATTTATCAAGACGCTTAGGGCTTCTTTTTTCTTTTTCAATAAAGCCATTTTATCATCTATTTCCAATTCCAGCTTTTGGATTTCGGCACCGGTAATTTCCAATTGTTTCTCCGATTCTTGGATTTCCTGTTTGGTTCTTTCGATTTGATTATCGATAATTTCTATTTGGTTATTTAAAGTTCTTTGTTCATTTTTTTTAATGTCAACCAGCTTGCTGTAGGCTTTGATTTTGTCTTCAATTTGTGAAAGATCTTCTCTTTTTTTTTCCAAGTCCGCCTCCACTTCCTCAACTCGCGCGTCGTTGATTCCTCCGTTTGGATTATTGTTGCTGCTACTGTTGAGATTTGTGCCGAGAGCTGAATTGTCATTCGAATTCGAATTAATATTTTGATTGCCGTTTATATTTATGTTGTCATCGGCCCGAGCGTTCCTCGAACAAAACAAAAATGCTCCACCGATTATCAATCCCCAGACTAAAACTTCAAAGACAATTTTTCGCCTCCGCTCTAAAATCATTTTTGTTTTTAAATCAAATAAAAACCCTCTGAACTCTTATCAATTTTAGAAACAAAATAAAAAAAGGCAAATTTTTTTATTTATGCTAATCTCTTAATAATCGGATAAGTTTTAAGCTGAAAATAAAATGCAGAGAATCGGAATTAATGCTTTATTTCTAAAAAAAGCGGAGACTGGAATAGGCAGAGTAACAAGAAGTCTTCTCCGAGAATTATCTCGCATTGACAATAAAAATGAGTATATTCTCTACACCGATACTCGTTTGCCGGATTTTAAACTCCCGACGAATTTTAAGATTAAGCTCGTCCCTTCCGGATTTTACCGTCGAGAAGATTTGATCAAGCAAACCGTTTGGGAAAGAGTTTCTTTACCTCGAGAGGCAGAAAAAGATAATCTTAATATTTTTTTCTCCCCCTACAACTCAGTCAGTCGCTTTAAAACCATACCTAACATTGTTCTGCTCCACGATGTGATTTGGAAGGTGCTGGCTCAAATTTATCTTTACAATTTTCGTCGCAAAATCTATGCCGGTCAAACTTTTGAAGCTGTTCGGTCGGCAAAAAAAATTTTAACCGTTTCAGAATTTTCCCGACGCGAGATTAACAAACACCTGGAAATCAGTCTGGAAAAAATAAAAGTCATCGGCGCCGGCATCTCTTCGAAATTTCGCTCACTGGAAAAAAATGATCCGGCCGTGCTAAAAACCTTTAAAAAATTCGGAATCGACAATCCTTATATTTTTTATATCGGCGGTTTTGAGACTCGCAAAAATGTTTCGACTTTGATTAACGCTTTTTCAAAAATTGTTCGCCATTACAAAAATAATCTTAAAAATCGTGTTTTGGTTATTGGCGGAGCGACACCTGAAGAAAAGCATCCCCTGCTCGAAGATGTTGTCGGTTTGGTAGAAAAATTGGGCATTAAAGATTCGGTTCGCTTTGTCGGAAAACTGTCCGATGAGGAATTGATTCATTTTTACAACGGAGCAGATTTCTTTGTTTTCCCCTCAATTTATGAGGGCTTCGGCTTAACGGTTTTGGAAGCAATGGCCTGCGGAGTTCCCATTATCGCCTCCCAGATTGGCTCGATTAAAGAAGTCGCTCTCGACACGGTTCACTATTTTCACCCGGAAAGAGAAGATGAATTAGTTCAATCAATAAATAGATTCTTAACCGATCAAATTTTGAGAGAAGAACTTCGAGTAAAGGCCGTCAATCGAGCCCGAGATTTTAATTGGCAAAAACCGGCCGAAAATCTTTTGGCGGAGTTGGAAAATAATGCAAAAAAATAAAAAAATTTTTCCTTTTAAAATAAGTATGTTAGAAATCAGTTAGATCGATAAAGGCGATCCAGTGGCTCAATGGATAGAGCAACAGCCTTCTAAGCTGTAGGTTGCAGGTTCGAGTCCTGCCTGGATCACTAATAAAAATTCGATGAAAAAAATAAAAGAATGGCTGGCGATCCCGATTTTTTTGTTGATTATCATTATCGCGGGAGTGATCGTCCATCTGGATTTCTTTCCGACTGTTCTGTCGCCAAAAATAAAACTGGAAAAAAGAAAAATCGCCTTGGAAGAAGCGCTGGTCGTTTCTTTTGATCGTCCCGTCATCAGACACAAGATTGAGACATCTTTTTCTATCAATCCATCCGTTGCCGGCCGAATAGACTGGGAAGGAAATAATTTGGTTTATCGACCAACCAGCCCTTGGGAGCCGGACAGCAAATTTTCCGTCACTCTGCGCGGAGCCACTCGATTTGCCTACGGTTTTGATTTCCAAGATTCTTTTTCCACCGAATCATTACCTAAAATAGTTGAAATCTCACCGGCGAAAGACGCCCTTGTCCACCCAAAAAGTGACATTGCCGTTAAACTTGATAAAGGCGGAGAAAATTATCGACTTGAGTTTAAAGTTACCCCCGATTTTCCTTATGATTTAAATATCGATCAAGAAAGAAAGGAATTTCATATCGCTCCGAAAGATCGTTTAGCTCAAAATACTCGCTATCAATTCGTAGCTTATTCCAGTTATCACGGCAAGGACGGCCGAAATTGGTATTCAAAAGAATTAACCAATTTTCAATTTCAAACGATTGACTCGCCGAAGCTGGAAAAAGTTTTGCCTTCCAACGAAGAAAAAGATATCAAAGAGTTCACTCCGATCAAGGTTTATTTCAGTAAACCGATGAAAAAAGAAATCGAAAAAGATTTTTTTGAAATCAGTCCGTCCGTAACCGGTAATTTTGAATGGGAAGCCGATCAAAAGACTTTAGTATTTAAACCTCGAAAGTGGTCGCCCAATATTAAATACGCCGTTAAAATAAAAAAGGGGTGGCCGGCGGAAGACGACACTTATTTGGAAGATGAAATAAGTAGCAATTTTCATTCTTATACCAGCTCCGGCACACTCGCTAAGACCACCGCCTCAACTGAGGAAGCTAAATTCAAAGAAGGCAGGTATGTTGACATCAATTTGTCCAAACAGGTTCTCTCAATCTTTGAAAATGGATCCAACCAAGGAAATTTTCGTATCTCCAGCGGAAAAAGAGGCATGAATACTCCGACTGGAACTTTCAATATTATGAATAAAAGAAAAAGAGCCTGGTCAAACAAATACAAATTATTTATGCCCTATTGGATGCAATTCACCAATCAAGGCCACGGATTGCACGAGCTACCGGAATGGCCGAGCGGTTACAAAGAAGGAGCCAATCATCTCGGCGTTCCCGTTTCTCACGGCTGTGTCAGATTAGGTGTGGGTTCCGCCGAGACCGTTTTTCATTTTGTCGAAGTTGGCACTCCGATCTATATTCATTATTAAAATCTTTATTTCTTGCGTAATTCGCTCACCTTGACCCAAATTACTTCCTTGGGATTTGAATCCAGTCTCACTCCGACTTCTTCCGAAAGAATTTTCAATCCTTCGATTGTTCCATCGCCATGAGGGGTTCTCACTCGCTCACCAACATTCGGCAATTTCCCTCGCATTTTCTCGTATGTATCCTGTTCGAAGGAAAGACAGCACATCAAACGATTACAACAACCGGACAATCTTTCATTTCCTCGATGACTGATTTGTTGGAGTCGAGCCATCTCCGTTGAGATGCTTTGAATAGCAATGTTTCTTGAAAGACAACAAAGCACCCGGCCGCACGGTCCGATTCCTCCCTTCATTCTCGCCTCGTCTCGAGAACCGATTTGTTGCAAACGAACCGATTTTTGAAATTTAGCGGCCAACTCTCTCACTAAAAGACGGAAATCAACTCTTTCTTCGGCTGTAAAACCAAAAATTATGCCACCACCATCCACTGCCAAATCAACCCCTACCAACTTCATCGGCAATTTATATTTTTTCACCAAAGCCCGGCAGTCTTTTAAAAACTTTTCCTTTTTTTCTATGTCTTCTTTGATTTTCTCCTTTTCCAACCCGGTAGCTTTCCGAACGATTATCCCCTCCTTTTGAAAACAATCATCACATTGTCCGTTACAACTATCTTCGTCCAATAAACGAACAATCTCTCCCAAATGTTTTCCAAAAACCAAATCAACTACGATTAAATCGCCTTTTTTTAAATTCAAAGGAGACTCAAGCTTTCGCTCCTCCTTCCATTCAAATATAGAAACTAAATATTTCATAAATAAAAATCAATTTTTTATTCTTCTTTCGGCCAATCAAAAACTATTTTTCTCAATTCTCCCAGCTTGTTAAAATAAATCTCTTTTTTGCTCTCGTCCACTTTAAAACCAATTGCTCCGGCCAATTCAGCATTTTTAATTTGACCCTTGAGCTTTCCTGATTCTTTCTCAAAAATTACAATCCGCTGCTTCGCCTCATCGAGAACATAGAGATTCGCAAGGTTCTCTCCCGTCACCATTTTTAGATTCTTCGCTATTAAAGGTCGCACGGGCGATTCATTGTTCCAATCGATTTTTTTACCGCCGGAAAACCGATAAATTTTTCCCTTGGCGGAAACAGTAAAGATATTTCCATCAACCGCCATATCAATAGGCATATTTTCTTCATCAAAATAAGTGACTTCATCTTTAAGCCAATCTCGATAAAAAACCAACTCCCCGTTCTGCAGGGTATATTGCTTAAATTGCTTTTGATCTCCATTCCAAAAATAAACAAAATTCTCAAAGGCACCGACCGGTTTTGATCTTTTAAAATCAACCTCCTTCACTTCCTTTTTTGTGGAAATTTGCTTTTTATTGCCATCGATTAGCCAAAAATTCTTTTCTTCTCCCGCCAGAAGCAACACTTCAAGCTTAGTTTCGAGGAAAAAGCCATTTTCCTTTTTGAAGTCATCGCTTTCAGCAATTTTTTCTTTATTTTCTTTGTTACCGCGAGATAATAAATAAAGTTCTCCTCCGGTTAAAGCTAACAGATTTTCATCGCCACCGAAAGCAAAATCATCAATATTTCGACCTTCGGGAGCGGACCAAAACAATTCCGAATTAACAAAAATATCATTTTTCTCCAACGAATTCATTTTTTCTTCAATTTCTTTTTTAATCTTAAGGGCTCTGATGCCGTAATCACCCGAGTTAGTAATTTTGGACAGCATTTCGGTCGCGTCAAACAAGCTTTTTTTCGCTTTTTCCTCATCTTTATAGATTAAAGCGCTTTCAGCTTCATCTTCCAGTTTATCCACCGCTGTAAATATTTTTTCGTAATCATAATCTTCTTCACCCGCACTCTTAGTCTGATTGGCATCTCTGCTCTTCTGAGAAAAAGAATAATTCCAATAGCCCGCTAAGAATATCAGGATAAGGAAAATTGTTCCCAAAATCGCTTTTCTGAGGGAAGATAAATTTTTTATTTTTGTAAAAATAAAATTATTAAAAAGTTTTGCCAACAGACCCTCGGAGGAACTAAACACTTTATTTTTAAGAGCTCCGACCGTTTCCTGAATGGGAATTAGGTTTTCTTTTATCGCATGGCCTCCGGACATCTTCTCCTGCAAAGAATTATATTCCCAAAAAGAAATTGATCCCACTTGAGAAAAATTAGAACCGGGCAAATCCGACCTGGAAAAAGAATAGTTTTCCGTCTCCTCTCTTAAACTGATTTCAGCAATTAAAAATGCGATCGTTCCAAATCCGCCAACCGATTCGGAGATTCTTTCCAAATTTCTGGTCGCCACCTCAAAAGATTGCGGGTCGGCCAAAGACGGGATTTCACCTCGTGAAATAGAGCTAAAAAAACCGATCGAGCCGATAATCAATCGATCAAAATTTTGAATTTTCCCACCGGCAATTTCCGGAAATGGAGGAGAAAATTCGGGAGATCTCGGCGTTTTTAAATTATCATCTATATCGATCAACCTTCCCTGCCTTAAGAGGACTGCTCCACAATCCCCTATTTTTGCAAAATAGAAAGCCACCGGATTCATTACTCCGAAAAAAATAGCCATTTTATTCCAATCGTCTAAACCGTTGCGTTCCGCCCACGCCGTCAAATATTCGTTGAAATTTTTTAATATTTCTTCACAGATAGTCTCCGGATTAAAAATTCTGCCTTCGTTCTCTTCAAGGCATAAATTGCTTAAATGAGCGGTCGCCAGCGACCAAAGTTCGCTCGACAGATCGGCCGTCTCTCCTCGATTACGCCCTTCGACAGAAAGGATAATGTGCAATTCCTGACCGTTTTTCAATCTCGCTAGGCGCCAAAATAATTCCGCTTCTGAAAGAGAGGCGGGATTGCCTTTAGTGTAAGGAAAAATTTTAACCGTCGGTATTGTCATTTTTTGATATTTTTTGCTTATTTATATTATCTAAATTAAAATTTATTGTTGTCTAGTTAAATTTTAACCTAAAAAAATGAAAATTGTCATTCTGGCAGGAGGAAAAGGAACCAGACTATGGCCTATCAGTCGAAAAAGTAAGCCCAAACAATTTCAGAGCCTCACTTCAAACAAGACAATGCTCCAAGAAACTTATTTGCGCATGAGAGAAATCGCCGACCCGGAAGATATTTTTATCGTCACCAACAAAGAATATGTCAGTGAAGTGGAAAAAGAGTTGCTTGAATTTCCCAAAAAAAATATCTTAGCCGAACCGGTCGGTCGAGGAACCGCTCCCAGCATTGCTCTGGCTTCAGCGGTAATTGCAAAAAGCAGTGGTGACGAAATTATGGGTGTTTTTGCGGCCGATCACTTCATTGAAAATCCAAAAATTTTAACAGAAGCTCTTTTGGAGGCGGAAAAATTTCTCAAAGAAGAAGGCAACGGTCATTTAATCACTTTTGGCATCTCTCCTTCCGAACCGGAAACTGGCTACGGATACATTGAAAAGGGCGAATTAGTTAAGAAAATGGCCAGCAATAAAGTCTGGCGTGCCAAAAGATTTGTCGAGAAACCTAATTACGAAAAGGCCAAAGAGTATTTGAAAAACGGTAATTTTTTCTGGAACAGCGGAATGTTCGTCTGGAAGACCAGCACCATTATAGAAAAGATGGCTCAATACACACCCGATATTTATACTCGCCTAATTAAAATCAGCGAAGCTTGGGGCACAAAAAAATTTGATTCAGTAATGGAAAAAGAATTTCCGGAAATGGACAAAATCAGCATTGACTATGGAATAATGGAAAACGACAAATCGGTTTTGGTTATTCCTCTAAAACTCAATTGGAACGATGTCGGCTCCTGGACAGCCCTCAAAAACGCTCTTACAACAAATAAAAAAGACAATTTTGTCAAGGGAGAACATATTAATTTCGGCGGAGAAAATTTAATGGTCTACGGTTCCCACAAACTGATTGCTACAATTGCCGTTAAAAATTTGATCATAGTCGAAACAGAGGACGCAATTTTAGTTTGTGACAAAAATAAAGCTCAACTCGTGTCGGATGTTGTTAAAAAGCTGGAAGAAGTCGGAAAAATCCAACACTTATAGCTTGGCCCAGATTTTTAGACTAAAAATTTTTATTAAATCAAGCCACAATAATTTTCCCGCCAATAATTTATTCAAATTGCCAGCTTCACTTACTTTGTCAGGGTTAGTTTGATCCTTAGTCGGATTTTCGCTGATTTTTTCTGATTCCGTCAATGGATTCTGTTTATTTAAATTTTCATTCTCCGGTCGCTTCTGCTCCGAAATCTTCGTTTTCTGTTCCGAAGATGAAGCACTGTTTTTGTTCGGCCATTCAAAATCCAAATCTCTAAAAGAAGTTACAATAATTCGGTAGCTTCCCTTTCTTGCTTCTATTACCCCTCCCGCCCTCATTTTTGCTCCTTTATAAATTATATTGGGTCGATTTTTTTCTTCGGCATAGTCAGGAAAAGCGGTCTTGACCAAGTCTCTTCTTTCCGCCAGCCAATCCGTTAAAATTTGCGTCGGCACATAAAAAGTCAGGGTCTCTCCCTGCTCGGCTTTAACATAAAAATAATTGCCTTTTTTAAGAATAATTTCACCTTTTATTTCAATTTTTCTTCCTGCTTTTTTTCGTAAATCTTTGCTCTTGAGATTCTCAAGACTCACAAATTCATCTTCTGAATACTCTTGTCGAGTAATCACAGTGTCTTTGCCGAAATTCAAAGAGAAAATTCCTTCACTCCAATTTAAATAGGCATTTTCTACCAATAAAAAACTTCTTTGGCTTAGAAGCCTATTTAAATCTTCACAATTATTCAATTTGCAAAAAGACGCATAAGTTTGACCTTTCAGCCATTCACTCTCGCTCAACAAATAAAAAACGCTTTTCCCCAGAACATTTTTAGGAATTACCGCTTGAGCGGACAAAGAGACCGGCAGACTTTCCTTATTCTTTTCAATAATTTTTTTCGCTTTCCTAAAATCAGCTTTATTTTTGATTAAAAAAGATTGATTAGCTTCTTCTTTCGACTTAATCTTGGCATTATTTTGATTGTCACTACTGCTTAAATTTTTGTTGGGAGTATTTTTATTCGAATTTACATTGAAGTTTTTCAATTCAATATTACCGATCACGGGACTTTCTTCATCTTCAACTGCAATATCTTCTTCCGTCTCAAAGATATTGTTGTAATCACAATCAGAGACAGGCAAACCGAAATCGCAGTTGTTTTCATCGCAAATCCAAGGTTTGCCGGAAAGTGCATTTTTAAAATAAATTTCATCGACCAAAGCGCCGGACGAGTCAAAGAGACTGATTCTTTCCTCATCATTATATAGAGTAAAAAGGAAAACTGAACGAGTGAGTTTCGCACAAGCTTGAGCCGGGATTTTTAAATTCAACGAGTAACAGTAGTTTTTGATATTACAAATTTTATAACCGGCCAGATCTTTTTCCTCCTCAAGCAAATTTTTTAAAATAAAATACTCATTCTCTTTGCTATCAGTCCCTTCCGGGTTGGCCATTGTTTCCGCAATAAAAAATTTCTTTTCACTGGCCATAGTCACACCGATAAAACAGAAAAAAATAATGACTGCTCCGACAACGATCAGGCAAAAATCTTTGATTTTTAGCATTTCTAGATTTAGTTAAAATTATTAACCAAATCTAGATGATTAAACTTAAATTTTTCTTAAATCCGGCTTAAAATAAAAATAGATTTTTTATTCTGGTTTCTCGGCTTTAGCTTCTTCAGTCTCAACCGGCTTTTCTGCCTCTTTCATCAAGGCTTCAAATTCCTCTCTCTCCAAGGTTTCTTTTTCCATCAATTTATCCGCCACTAGTTCCAATTTAGCTTTTTGTTTTTTAAGGATAGCGCGCGCCTTGTTTAGAGACTCCATGATGTATTTTTCCGTCAGTTTATCAATTTTACCAGCTGTTTCTTCCGAGTAGGGCTTCGCTTCGTGAATATCTTTACCCAAAAAAACCCATTCTTCGTTTGAAGAGAGAAAAACCGGCCCTAAATCGCTCATTCCGTATTTTGTAATTATTTCTCGCGCCAATCGAGTCACTTGTTTCAAATCGTTGGACGCTCCCGTTGTCACCTCACCGCGAACGACTTCCTCCGCCACATAACCGCCAAGATACATCACCATTCGATCCATAAAATCATCTTTGCTGTAAAAATGTCGGTCTTCCGTCGGCAAATTTATCGTATAACCTCCGGCATTACCGCGGGAGATAATCGATATTTTATGTACCGGGTCGGCATTTGGCAGAAAATAAGCGGAAACTGCGTGTCCCGCCTCGTGGACGGCCACGATTTTCTTCTCGTCCGATTTCATCACTCGACTTTTTCTTTCCGGGCCTAAAATTACTTTCTCGATTGAATTCAAAAGATTGTCCATCAGAATTTCCTTCTGATTTCTTCTTGCCGCCAAAATCGCCGCTTCGTTGACTAAATTAGCCAGATCGGCACCGGAAAAACCGGGTGTCCGTTGGGCGATTACTTTTAGATTAACATTCTTAGCCATTGGTTTTTTGTGCGCATGAACTTTTAAAATTGCCATTCGATCTTTAATATCGGGTAAATCAATCACTACCCGACGATCAAATCGGCCCGGTCTCAACAACGCCGGGTCCAAAACATCCGGTCGATTGGTTGCCGCGATCACGATTACACTCTCACGGGGATCAAAACCGTCCATTTCCACTAAAATTTGATTGAGTGTTTGTTCTCTTTCGTCATGACCTCCTCCCAAACCGGCTCCTCGATGACGGCCAACCGCATCAATTTCATCAATAAAAACAATCGCCGGCTTATTTTTTTTCGCCTGGTTAAATAAGTCTCGCACTCGACTGGCGCCCACGCCGACAAACATCTCCACAAACTCCGAACCGGAAATATGAAAAAAAGGAACATTTGCTTCACCGGAAGTCGCCTTGGCTAGAAGAGTTTTTCCACAACCGGGCGGACCCAGCAGAAGCACCCCGCGCGGTATTTTAGCCCCTAATTTATGAAATTTAGCCGGTTCTTTTAGAAATTCCACCACTTCTTTCAGTTCTTCCTTAGCTTCACCGGCACCCGCCACATCCTTAAAGGTGATTCGATTATTCTTTTTCTTTTTCGGATCTTCCCATTTAGCTCTGGAAAGGCCGAAAGACATTGCTTGAGAATTGCCTCTTTGCGCTTGTCTCAACATAAACCAAAAAATTGCGCCGATAAAAACAAAGGGGAGCAAGATAGGCAAAATGCTACCCAACCAAAAACTGGCTCCGCTCTCTCCTTTTATTTCAACGGGGACCGCCTGAAGTTTTGTTTGATCGGTGCCATAATTTTTTAGAGTTTCCGAAAGCGAAGATTCTTTTTCTTTGGTTAGAAACTGTTTATTTCCGTCTTTCCTTTCCACCTCAACTTTTTCTCCGGCAACAGTAATTTTTTTAACTTCCTCTCGATTTATTTGCTCGGCCAGTTGGCCTAACGATGTTTGTTCCTCTTTTTTGCTATCCTGATCAGCATTATATAAAGCAAAGATCGAAGAAAGAATTAAAAACGCCAAAAAAATAGCGCCCAGATTTTTTAACAATTTATTCATATTGAAATTTATTTTTAAAAATTAAATTTGCTCTTTATCTCGACTGAAAATTTCTAGAGTCACTCGTGTCACAAAAATCGCGGAGAACATACTCAACAAAACTCCAATTAAAAGAGCGGTGGCAAAACCCCTAACCATACCGGTGCTGACAAACATCAAGACCAGACAAGTTATAACGGTTGAGACATTACCATCCCTGATAGACGGCCAAGCTCTTCTAAATCCTTCAGCAATGGCCACACTCATTCTCCTTTTAACGAGAAGTTCCTCTCTGATTCTTTCAAAAATCAATATATTGGCATCAACGGCCATTCCTACAGAAAGAATCAAGCCGGCGATACCGGACAAAGTCAGAGTTATCCCGATCAGCTTAAAAAGAGAGACTAGCAACAAAGCATAGACCGAAAGCGCAAAAACCGCAATTGCTCCGGAAAATCCGTAAATAGCAACCATAAAAAATGAAACGATCATAAAACCGATAGCTCCGGCCATCAAACTTTTTTCCAGAGAATCTTTCCCCAAGCTCGCCCCCACCGTTTTTTGATGAATCAATGACACCGGCACGGGTAAAGCACCTTCGTTTAATCTTCTGGCTAATTTTTTAGCTTCATCCAAAGAGAAATTACCCGTGATAACAGCTCTTCCGTCGGTAATAACCGCTTGAACGGTTGGGTTGGTAATCATTTCTCCATCCAGAAATATCGGTGCCGTTTTTTCCAGATTTCTTTCTGTTATTTGACGAAAAAGTTCTCGACCTTCAGCGTCAAAAGTCAAACTCACTTGAGGTGCACCAGTGTTGGGATCAAAAACAACATCAGCTCGATCCAATTGTTTTCCGGTTAAACCGGTTTGCTTGAAAGGGTCAGCATACAAAAGTTCTTCATTATATTCTTCATTTTTGGTTGCAAAAAGAATGTGCATCGCCTGAACTTCCCTATCTTCCCCCTCTCCCCGTTCGTCTATTTTTTTAATTATATGATAACCAAAATCGCTTTTGACCAATTCGGGATAGACTTCTCCCTTTTTAAAATCGTCCTTGAAAACCGCTTCATCAAAGGCGGGGACCATCATCCCCTTCTTGAAAAATCCCAAATCACCGCCATTTTGAGTGGCACTCGGATCTTCCGAATGCTCTTTAGCCAATTCGGCAAAATCTTTTTCTCCTTTTTTCGCTTCTTCTAAAACTTTTTGCGCTCTTTCTTTGGCGGACTGATTGATTACTTTAATTTTCTCCGCCTCCTCCGAAGTCCATTTAGCCTCCTCCTTATCCCTCACCTCTTTAAACTCCAAGATCGGTGTTTCTCCGATCATTTTTATCGCCTCGTTAACATCTTTAATACCGGCTAATTCAATATTTATTCTGTACTCGTCGGCACTATGACTAGTATAGATAATCGGCTCGGCAATTCCAAATGCGTTGACTCTTCTTTCTATTACATCTCTAACTCCTTCTAAACTGTCTGTATATTGATCAGGCTCTAATTGAGAAAGATCTGCTTTATAGACTAAGTAAGTTCCACCCTGCAAATCGGGTCCGAGGTTGATTTTCAGTTCACTGATACTTCGTCCGATTTCCCAATTTCCTAATTTAAAGTCAGGCAATCCGGGTAGAGAAATTGTCAAAGCTCCAAGAAAAAGTAAAATTATGGCAAAAGCCTTGCCAATTTTTTTTCCTTCTTTCCCGCGCATCTTTTTTTGAATTTTACCCAACATAGCTCATTCAACTTAATGGTTTATTTAAAACATCTGATAGCTCTCCATTAAAACTCGATCCGTCAATCGCATCTTTTTTTCTCCAATCTTATGTAAAAATTTTTCTCTTAATACATCTTTTATCTCGTCTATGGGAATCAGTTCCGTAATACCCAGAAAACGACCAAGAATAGGAATGCTTGGGTGAACGGAAGCCAGTTCATCAACCAGAATTTCGGTCGCGTCGATCGTGTTGATTTTATGATAATCGGAAATCAAATCAAATTTCTTTTTTATTTCTTTTGGCGAAAGACTTGTGCTGACAAGGAAAATTGTATCTTCAGTCCAACCGGACCTGACTTCTTCCAAATTCAAAACATTTAGATCTAAAATTATCACAAAATTGGGACTTTCAATCGGAGAGCGGGAACTAATTGGCTCTCCCGAAAGTCTGACAAAAGCCTTAACGGGGGCCCCTCTTCTCTCCGGTCCGAATTCGGGAAAAGCCTGAGCGTAGAGGCCATGATTGATTGAAGCTTCCGCTAACAACGAAGCCAGCGTTTTAACTCCTTGTCCACCGTAACCATGAATAATCAATGAAAAATCGGAGGATAAATTAAACATAATTTATATTTATTCTTAATAATTTAGACTTTTTCCCGCAGTCGATTTTCCCAAAAAACCAGAAGCGGACTAGCAAGAAAGATTGAAGAGTAAGTTCCGAAACCGATACCGATAATCAAAGCTAACACAAAATAACGAATAGTCTCTCCACCGAAAAGATAAATAGCCACCAAAGTCAAAAGCGAAGTGAACGAAGTACCGAATGATCTGGCAATGGTCTCGTTAACACTGCGCTCCGCTACCTCTTCAAAGGTTTCTTCTTTTTTCCCTCTTATAAGATTTTCTCGAATACGATCAAAGGAAACAATTGTGTCATTCACCGAATAGCCCATCGTAGTGAGCATAGCGGCCACAAAAGTAGCGTCGATTTCGACTTTAAAAATATAGCCGAGCAAGGAAAATGCTCCAATCAAAACGACCAAATCGTGCGCCAGGGCAATTATGGTCGTTACTCCGTAAGTCCAAGAATTGATTTTGCCGAAACGCGCCGCTCCTCGGAAAGACCAACTCACATAAAAAACAATTAAAACAATTGAGAGAAAAACAGCATAAAGAGTGGTCTTTTTTAACTCTTGGCCGACCGACGGTCCTCTTGATTCAAAATTTTTCTCCTCACCCAAATCTTTAAAGACTTCAACTAATTTCTGATGGTCTGTTTCAGCCATCTCTCCCGCTCTCAAATCAAAACTTTTTTCATCGGTAATCACAATTTGATAGTCTTTGAAACCCGCCTCCGCCAATTTTTTATCTATCTCCGCCGGTACCGCCCTTTGATCCTTAAATTCAAAGGAAAAAACCGAACCGCCCGTAAAGTCAGCGCTCAAATTTATTCCCCAAAACATAACGGCGAGAACGCTCAGGACTGTTATGGTAGCTGAAAAAGCAAACCAGATCTTTCTCATTTTAATAATCGGCAACATCGCATTGATTTATCTTGTTAAAACAGCTCTTCTTTTGAGCCTAAACTTAAAAAATAAAAGGGTAAAATATCACTCATTAAAAAAACAAAAATAATCTGACCGGATCAACTTAAAAACCTATTTTTTAATTCCCGTTGTATAAAGAATATAGTTGCTAAGAGAAATCAATCTTTTCATCAAATTTTCTTTATTAAAAATAACTTCACTCGACCATTCAACTTTTTGGATTTCCGAACCGAAAGCTTGTTCAACATCAATAACGATCGTGTTCGAAAAAGGATAATTATTTTTTCCGTCTATTCGTGGATCGAAATTTTGAAGGCAACAGTTGATTTTTTTTCCGATCAAATTACAATTCAAATCGCCCCTTTTTTCTTTCACTTCTACCGTTGGTTGTGCTAAAAAATAACGATCTTTTTCTTCGGCGGTTAATTGCCAAAGACTTCCTTCCCAAACCAAAAAAAGATTTTTTTGGTCTCTAATGATAGTGCCGTTGGGATGAGTAAAATTCAGCCCAAAGTTTTTTTCCGAAGAGACTTTATTGATTTTAGTTTCAAAATCGTTCAATCCTTTAACTTCTTCCCAATGATAGCCCATAGATTCAAAAATTTGGGGGGAACGAATCAGAGTCAATTCGCCGGCGGAAACGGCAAACACCCCCTGACCGCGAGAAATTAAAACACCCTCCGGCAGACCGATCAATTTGTTTGAATAGGCCAATGATTGATTTTCGGATTGATTTACCGGCATTTTTTCGCCGGGAAAGTAATAATTAAAAATATTAACCGTCGGAAATAAAAATTTATCCGGTGTCACCGCAAAAAACAGATTTTTTCCCTCTCTAAGCAAATTATTTTCCATACCGACCATCAAAAATGGTCGGCCGTTAATGATTTTTTCTCGAATTGCCTCCGCCGAATTATTTTTTATCAAATCGTCCAAAGTACCCTCTGTCAGAAATTCTTTTGCTCTTACTGTCTGTTTAAAAGATAATTTTTTTGTTGAATCGTCCAGATTTTTTTTCGTCATAATATCAAAACAAATTTTTTGGGGACCGGCAAAATTGCTGATCCACCAAAACTTACCTTTTTCATAACCAAAATAATCTTCCGGAGCGCCCAAATCTTTTTTTTGTTCCGCTTGCCAAATTCCTGTTGAACGAGGGAAAAGTTGACGAAAAAACCAAATTCCGCCTGCTCCAAGTAAAATTATAATTAAAAAAACAATACCAATTTTTCTTTTCATTTTCGATAAATTCAAAAAAAACAGAACTTTACTCTTTTTCTAATAAAAACCCCAGCGCATAGTTGGTTAAACTGATTATTAAAAAGCCCCAAAGCGCGCTCATCCAATCTTGAATTGACAAACCGGGCACCAAAAAAGCCACAAAGGAAAGAATCGCCACATTAATCACTAAAGTAAAAAGTCCAAAAGTTATCAAAATCAAAGGCAGAGAAATTAAATTTAACAGGGGTTTAATCCAGGCGTTGGCCAGACCGAGAATCGCACCGGCCACCAGAAGCTTCCAAATGTCCCCGCTAAAATCAAGACCGGGCACCAAATAAGCGGCAATCAAAATGGCGATGGCATTAATGATGATTTGGACGAGGAAACGGAACATAGGGTGTTTTTAATTATTAAAATAAGTTACAAGGAACAAGAATTTAGGGGTAAGGGGTAAGGGGTAAGGTACAAGGGACAAGGAAACCGTCAGTAGTTTTTTTCTTGCTCCTTGCAACTTGCAACTTGTAACTTGTAACTTGCTACTAACTCCTTTCTCCCCTTGTCCCTTGCTACTTGCTACTTTTCCCTTGCTCCTGCTCCTATATTTTCCTTGGTGCCGCGGAGGAGAGTCGAACTCCTACGCCCTAAAGGACACTAGCCCCTCAAGCTAGCCTGTCTACCAGTTTCAGCACCGCGGCTTTCAATGCTTATGTACTATTATTAGCCAAACAATTGAAGAGTGTCAACAAAAATTCTAAATGCCGAAATGTGTCTTTTCCTTGATTTCGATATTGATTTTTCCGCAATCAACTTTTTTCCCTTCCTTTGTAGCACCCTTGAAGGGTAAATTAGGTAACACCTTGTGATATTTGAAATGAAACTGAGCAAGGGTTTGACAAACCAGTGCTTGATTAACCCTTCAGTCAAATCTCTATAATTCTTCCAGATCGTAACGAAAATGTCTGAGCTCCAGATACTCTCTTTTCAGGGTGTCATTAAATCTCTCATTAAAAAGGATTATTTTTCGGAAGGTTAACTCTTGAAAAATATCTTCGCATTTCTTTTTTCTTAAGTTCTTTTTCAAAATATCCTAGAAACTCTGAGCCATTATCGATTTGAGCATTTTAATTTTACCTTGATAAAGATAGTATAATCTTAATAGAAAATCTTGAGCGTTCTTACCGAACTTAATTGAATGATTCTTAATTCTTCCGACTGAGATATTTCAGGCCCCCTAGTGTTATGTGGAGCCCTTGGAATATCCTCTACAAAACTCAAATTTTTTGCGCTTTTTAAGATTTGAGCGCTCTACCCGATTCTCATTCGACAACCGTGGCAAATGGCGATGGCCAGCGCGTCGGCGGCATCGTCCGGTCGAGGAATAGTCTCAAGATCCAAGATACGCTGTACCATTTTTTGCACCTGATTTTTAGTCGCCTGCCCGTAGCCAGTCACAGAAGATTTAACTTCGAGAGGCGTGTAGCCATAAGTTTTAATACCGGCCTTGGCCAAAGAAAAAATAATCACTCCGCGCGCTTGAGCAACTTCAATACCGGTTTTTAGATTTTTTAGAAAAAACAATTTTTCCACAGCCACTTCTTCGGGATGATATTTATCAATGATTTTCGTTAGGTTTTCTTCAATCTTAATCAATCTCATTCCCGGATCGGTTCCCGCTTTAGTCAAGATACAACCGTATTCAATAGGCACAAAATTTCTTCCCTCTTTTTGCACCACTCCGTAACCGGTCGTGGCCGTACCGGGATCGATTCCCAAGATAATCATAATGAGAAATTATTTTCTATTTTTCAATCTTTTTTTTAGCTTTCTTTAATTGATCGAGCGCATCTTTGGCCGCCTCTTTTTCCGCTTTCTGTTTGCTGCTGCCCTTCCCGCGACCGATTAAATCATTCTCGATTTTGACACCCACCTCAAACCATTTATTATGATCGGGACCGCCCTCCTGCAAAACGACATAATGAGGAGTAAATTTCCATTCCTGCTGAGCCTTTTCCTGCAAAGCCGTTTTAGCATCGACAAAAAGTTGATTTTCCAAAATTTCCGGTAAGCGACTGACAATATTTTGCAAAATAAAATTCGTAGTTTTTTCGATTCCTTGATCCAAATAAATAGCGCCGATTACCGCCTCGAAAGCGTCCGCCAAAATATTCAATTTTGATCGCTTATTTCTTTTTTCGCCCTTACCGACAAAAAGAAACTTTTCGATTTCCAATTTCTCCGCCACCGGAGCCAAACTTTCCGCGCTTACCAGAGCGGCTCTCCAATTGGTTAGGTCACCCTCTTCGTTCCCGTAATGATGAAAAAGATGATCAGTCACGATCAGCTCCAAAACCGCATCACCCAAGAACTCCAATCTCTCGTTACTGGCCAGTTTCCAGCTTCGATGCTCATTGAGAAATGATCGATGGATAAGAGAGTTTTCCAAAATGGAGATGTCTCTAAACTGCATACCTAGCTTTTTTGCTAGGTCCAAAGCACTTTTTTGTAGCAGTAAATCTTTTTCGACTGGCATATTTGAGATAAATAAAAAATTAACGAACGCTTTTTTTCTTTTCCTGTTTTTTAAAACGCAAATATTTTTTCTTGAACAACGCAATGATTTTCTTTTTCGCCTCGGAAACGGTTAAAACCGAATTGTCTATCACCAATAAACCCCAACTGTCTCTCTCTTGATCGAAAATTTCGTATTTCATTTTGAGATATTCGATTCCCTGAGCCTCTTCCCTCAATTCCTTTTTTCTTTCCAGCGACTGCTCCGGCAAAACATGTAAAAAGAAGGGGAGATTGGGACGAGGAAAAAAACGAACCAATCTTTTTTCGAATTTTAGATCTCGCTTTCTGCGTAAATAAGCCAATTGTGCGATCCTATCATAAATATAACGATCAAAAATCACTACCCCGTATCGTTTTCTCAGTTTAAAAAGACGAATTTTCAAATTACAAGCATAAAGACAGAGAAAAAACAGTCTAACCCAGTAAGCTAAAAAAGAGATCTTTTTTTCTTCCGCTCTTCGATTTCTTTTTTCCGACAAATCAGCCACCTTTTTGTCTCCCAGAAGTTTTTTGGCTATTCGATTTTCCAAAGAATCGTTCACAAAGTGAATTTGGGTATAAGAAATGCCTTGTCGTTTAAAAAAACGGCGCATCAGCACGATTAACTGAGTTTTTCCGCTTCCATCTAAACCGGAAAAAGATATAAGAAAAGGCATTAATTTTAAATTAGGTTTTGAGATTATCGCTTTTTGTTTAGATGAATAAAAGATTTTTGGCAAGAAAATCCAGTCGATTTTCAATTTTCAATTTTTAAACAATGCTTAATTTATCAATGTTCCAATTTTCAAACTAAAGATAAATATTAATTCATATTTGAAAATTATAAAATTTAATCATTGAAAATTGTTTGAAAATTGAAAATTAGAAATTAAA
Source organism: uncultured bacterium (assembly GCA_937952315.1). Taxonomy (GTDB): domain Bacteria; phylum Patescibacteriota; class Minisyncoccia; order CAIUEV01; family CAIUEV01; genus CAIUEV01. Next base: position 31,059 of record CALFZX010000050.1, on the reverse strand, counting down.
AATTTTATTCCCTCTACTTCTTCACCCTGTAATCCCTGATCGCTTTTTTCAATGCGCTGGCCGCCAAGTTGGAACAGTGCAATTTTTGAGGAGGCAATCCGCCCAGCTCCCGAGCGACATCCAAATCGCTAATTTTTTCCGCTTCTTCCAGCGTTTTACCTTTAGCCATCTCCGTCACGATGGAAGAAGTGGCAATCGCCGCTCCGCAACCGAGAGTTTCAAATTTTATTTCCGAGATAGTCTCTCCTCCCGTTCCATTTTTATCAACTTTTATATAAAGATTCATCATATCGCCACAGACCGGATTGCCGACTTCGCCCTTGCCGTCGGCATTTTTAAGACTACCCAAGTTTCGCGGATTGATAAAATGATCCATTACTTTTTCGTTATATACGCCAGTCATATCGATTAAACAGATTAAGTTTATTAATTGATTATTACTTTTTATTGATACTCCTCAAATTTTATTTAGGCAAAATCATTTTGCTCGAATTATTGTTTTCTGTAATCATATTTTTAAAAATAACCGTAAAAAAATGAAACGAAGTAATTATTATCTCCAAACTGTGGCTACGGCGCCGAAAGACGAACAAAGCGTGAATGCTAAATTATTGGTTCAAGCCGGCTTCGTCAATAAACTATCCGCCGGAATTTATTCCTTACTACCCCTGGGCTTTAAGGTTCTTAAAAAAATTGAAAATATAATTCGCGATGAAATGGAAAAAGTCGGTGGCCAAGAGCTTTTTTTACCCTCGATGCATCCGGCAAAAAATTGGGAAAAAACGGGTAGATTGACTTCATACGAAGATATTTATAAGCTCAAAGAAGGCGATCGTGAGTTTGTTTTGGGGCCCACCCACGAAGAAGTTATTGTACCTTTGGCCAAAAGTTTCATTCGTTCTTACCGTGATTTGCCACTCGCTTTGTTCCAATTTCAAAATAAATTTCGTAAAGAACTGCGCGCCAAGTCCGGTTTAATGCGCGGACGAGAATTTTTGATGAAAGATCTCTATTCTTTTCATGGCAACGAAAAAGATCTGGATGTTTTTTACGACAAAATGACCGAATCTTATCAAAATATATTCAGAAGAATCGGGTTGAGCGAAAAAACCTTCCTAACTTTTGCCTCCGGTGGCAGTTTCAGCCGCTATTCTCACGAGTTTCAAACTCTGACCGAAGCGGGAGAAGATTTAATCTATATTTGCGACAAGTGTAATCTGGCTGTTAACAAAGAAATTTTGGATGACCTGAAACACGCCTGCCCAAAATGCGGAAACAAAAATTTAAGAGAAGAAAAAGCGGTTGAAGTAGGCAATATTTTCAAACTTAACACCAAATATTCCGCCCCCTTCGACCTTAGCTTTGTCGATCCGAAGGGAGAGAAAAAGACGGTAATTATGGGCTGTTATGGCATCGGGCTCCAAAGATTGATTGGCACTCTAGCCGAAGTTTTCAGCGATGAAAAAGGTCTGGTTTGGCCGAAATCCGTTGCGCCTTTCCAAGCCTGTTTGATTAGCTTGGGCGTTGAAAAAGACGAAAAAGTCAACAAAACAACCGAGTCACTCTACGAGGACTTAACCAAAGCCGGCATCGAAATTCTTTACGATGATCGAGCTGTCAGTCCCGGAGAAAAATTCAGCGACGCTGATTTAATCGGTCTTCCAATGAGAATCGTCGTCTCTCCCAAAACTTTAGCCAATAATTCTATTGAAATTAAAGCCCGCACAGAGAAAGATTCTGCTTTGATTGACAGAGAAAAAGCGATCAAAACTATAGTCTCAATGTTAAAATAGTCTTCAATTCTCCCGTTATGAAAAATTTCCGCTCCGAGCGAAACAGCAAAAACTATTCCCAAGAAGAAAAAGTTTTTCTGTTTTTTGGTTTGTTAATGCTAGGCAGTGCTTTTATTTCCGTTTTTTACCCTTTAGTTTCCTTGATCATTCTGTCGATAAGCATCTCTTTTTTCTTGATTCATCGCTTTTTCTTACCGGTTATTATTTTTCTTCCCGCCTATTTTCCCTTTCAAATCGCTCTCAATCCGTCAGCCGATGTCGATTTAGCTTCCGGTCGAGCGATTATTCTTCTGCTGACAATCGTTTTTTTTCTAAAAATAATTTCGCAAAAAAAGCCTTGGCTTAGTCTTTCCCACCTTTCTTTAGCGGTGATTTTTTTTCTAGTTTGGAGTCTCCTGTCTTTTTTTAGCGCCGAGGACAATGGTCGTTTCATCAGAAAAATACTAGTCTTTCTCTCTATATTCCCCCTGTTTTTCATTGTCGTCGCGACCCTCCGAAAAATTGCTCATTGGGAAAAATTATTCAAATATTGGGTCTATTCTTCATTTTTAGTTGCCATTTTAGGCTTCGGCCAATTCTGTCTGCAATTTTTTATCGGCCAAGATTTTTTCTTTAAATTTTGGAGCAAAATTATTGCGCCCGTTCTTTACGGCACCAATGTCGGTGAATCGGTCGCCAGCAATCCCAGTTGGTTTGTCGGCATTGGAGGAGTAGATTTCCTCCGAGCAATCGGCACTTTTCCCGACCCTCATATGCTGGCTTTTTATTTAGGTATGAGCTTGCCTCTCCAATTTGTATTTATTTTGCTGAATAAAAATAAATTGCTTTGGCTCTTCTTTTCAATTTCCTTTTGCACTCTGATCTTGACTTTCTCTCGCGGTAGTTATGTCGGACTAACCGGAATTTTTGTTTGGCTCTTGGTTTTCATTATCAAAGCTAAAACCGACACGACTTTTGCGCTAAAAATAAAAAAACTGGAAGAAAAACTAAGAATATCTAGGATTTTAGCTTTATTGCTTATTCTCACCGTCCTGGTTTCTTCCATCACTCCTTTTCGCGAGAGATTTACTTCTATTTTTGATTTCAACGAAGGTTCCAACCAGGGAAGATTGGAGCTTTGGACGGAAGCGATTAGCACCGTTTTCTATAATCCTATCCTGGGCATAGGACTGGGAAATTTTTCTAACTTTATTCGGCCGGAATCGAAATATCGGGAACCGATTTATGCTCATAATACCTATCTTGATTTGGCAACAGAAATCGGGCTACCCGGTCTATTGGCCTGGCTTTTGATTTTATTTATTGCCATTAAGCCTATTTTCCCTAGTCAATTAAATAAAGTTATGCCATTGCTGTTCACAAATAGAAAGCTAAGCGGGAAACAGGCTCTGCCGATCTGGAACTTAGCCGTCGGCCTTGCTCTTCTCTGGTTTGCGTTACATTGTATTTTTGAAACGCCCATCTTCTCTCCACAAATTCTGCCTCTATTTGTCTTTTTAATAGCGTTTAGGAATATGTTCGTAGCTACCAAAAATTAAATTACATATTTAAACTCCAAATTTCAGAAAAAACGAATTTCAAACAAAATTTTAGATTTGAAGAATTTTGATTTAGAATTTATTTGAAATTTGTTTCTTGTTTCTTGAAGTTTTAAGATTTTTTCTTCAAATTTATCCAAATATATAGCAATGCATTTCTATTCAGGCATATACGATACCCCTTTACTTGTCCTTTTTATTTTTCCATAATATCGTTTTCAACAGCTTGAAAAATAAGTCAAGTAGTTTTTATTTTTATCAATTAAGTAAACAAAAAAATGGCTCGTAACTACAGTCTGGATAAAACCAGAAATATTGGTATCATCGCCCATATTGATGCCGGAAAAACCACCACCACGGAAAGAATTCTGTATTTTTCCGGTGTTTCTCATAAAATAGGAGAGGTCCACGAAGGAGAGGCCACCATGGACTGGATGGAGCAGGAGAGAGAAAGGGGCATTACGATTACGGCTGCCGCTACAACCTGCTTTTGGTCACCCTCGACTTTTGGAACGGACGGCCTCAAAGAAGCCAACAAAAAAGAATATCAAATTAATATCATCGACACTCCGGGTCATGTTGACTTCACGGTCGAAGTGGAGCGATCTTTACGCGTTTTAGACGGTGGAGTCGTTGTTTTTGACGGCAAGATGGGAGTAGAACCTCAATCGGAAACCGTTTGGCGTCAAGCAGATAAATATAGCGTCCCGCGAGTTTGTTTCATCAATAAAATCAATCAAACTGGTGGCGATTTCTATATGAGCTTAAAGTCGATTCAGGAAAGATTAAGTGGCAATGCCGTAGCTATTGCCTTACCCATCGGCGAAGAGCAACAAATTCAAGGCTTGATTGATTTGGTCGACATGAAAGCGTATGTCTATGCCAACGAGGAGCATACTCAGCTCAAACGAACGGAGATTCCGGAGGATATGAAAGCTAAAGCCGAAGAATATCGTGCCGTATTGATGGAAAAAGTCGCCGAAACGGACGACAAACTGATTGAAGTTTTTCTGGAAGATGGAAAAATTTCTGACGACGAACTGAAATATGCTCTCAGAAAAGCCACTCTGGAAAATAAACTTTTCCCGGTTTCCGGCGGAGATTCTCGAGGCGTTATTGTCGCTAAATTGCTTGATATGGTCATCGACTATTTGCCTTCCCCGCTTGATTTACCGGCCGTTTCCGGAGTCAATCCAAAAAATGACGAGGAAATTATGCGCACGGCTGAAGACTCAGCTCCTTTTTCCGCTCTGGCTTTTAAATTGGCCACCGATCCTTTTGTCGGCAATCTTTGTTTTTTTCGAGTCTACTCGGGAACGCTCAAAACCGGCACTTATGTTTTAAACACGATTAAAGGGCAAAAAGAAAGAATCGGGAGAATAGTTCGTCTTCACGCCAACAAGCGAGAAGATGTCGAGGAAGTCTACGCGGGAGATATCGCCGCCATGGTTGGCCTGAAATACACGACTACCGGAGACACGCTCTGTGACGAAAATCACCAAATTATTTTGGAAAGTATGCAATTTCCCGATCCGGTTATTGATGCTTCCATTGAACCCAAAACCAAAGCCGACCAAGAAAAAATGGGCTTGGCACTCAAAAAACTTTCCGACGAGGATCCGACCTTCAGAGTTCACACCGACGAGGAGACCGCGGAAACAATCATTTCCGGCATGGGTGAACTGCATCTGGAAATCATCGCCGATCGTTTAAAGAGAGAATTTAAAGTAGAAGCTAATTTGGGCAAACCGCGAGTCGCTTACAAGGAGACCGTTGGCGAATTGGCGGAAGCGGAAGGAAAATATATCCGCCAAAGTGGCGGTCGTGGTCAATACGGACATGTTTGGCTACGAGTTGAACCGCAGGAGCAAGGCAAAGGGTTTGAGTTTGTTAATGCTATCAAGGGCGCTTCCATTCCCAACGAATTTATTCCCGCCGCCGAAAAAGGCGTTAAAGAAGCCTTGGGAAGCGGAGTAGTAGCCGGATATCCGGTTGTAGATGTCAAAGTCACTCTTTATGACGGATCCTACCACGAAGTTGACTCTTCGGAAGCCGCTTTTAAAATTGCCGCCTCCATCGGCTTCAAAGAAGGCATGCGCAAAGGGAAAGCCTATATTATCGAACCGATAATGAAAGTCGAGGTTGTCTCACCGGAGCAATTCATGGGTGACATTATGGGTGATTTGAATTCTAAAAGAGGTCAAATCGAAAACATGGAAGATCGTAACCAAGGCTCCGTTATGCTTAAAATTATCACAGGTAAAGTGCCTTTGGCCAATATGTTCGGCTATGCGACTCAATTGCGTTCAATGAGCCAAGGCCGAGCAAACTACACTATGGAATTTTCTCATTACGCCCGCGTACCGGAGAATATTGCCAAAGAGATAATCGATGGCAAAATAAAATAAAAGATCTTTTTTAATTTTTCATTTTTGAGATGGCAAGCGGAGAGAAAAGTTTTATTCTACAAATGGTCACTCCCGATCGAATTATTTATCAACAGGCCGTTTTAAAGCTGAATATTTTAACTTCCAAAGGAGAAATTACCGTTCTTCCCGATCATGCCCCTTTAGTCGCTTCCATTGCACCGGGGGAGGCCAAAATAACGGAAAAAGGTAAAGACAGCACCCGACTGATGGCCGTCAGCGAGGGCATCGTGGAAATAAAAGATAATTTTGTCCGACTGCTAGTCTCTATGGCCGATCGGGTGGAAGAATTAGACCGAAGCAAAATCGAGCAGGCGAAAAAAACGGCGGAGCAAATGATTGAGAAGGCGAAAAAAGCCGGCGCGGGAAAAAGGGAATTCGCTCTTTGGGAGACTTCGCTTCAACGAGAAATTGCCAAATTAAAAATCATTGAAAGAAAAAAGAAACGATAAAAAGAAAATAAATTCAAATAATTTTTTATGGCTCCAATCGGTCGAAAAAAAATAATTGTCTTTTTGGCTGTGATTTTTCCTATTTCTGTGCTAGTCGCGATCGGCGGTTATTTTTTTAATAAATTTTGGCAACTTTCCAAAATTATAACCACCGAAACAACGGCTTACGAGACAACGGCGCCTCCCGTTGAGGAAACTTATTTTGATCCTGCATTAATGGATGAAGGTTCTTATCTGGATGAAGAAACCAAAAAAGAAATTAAAGAAAAAATGAGTCTTTTCGATTATGCCAAAGAAAAATTTATGCCGGAAAGAGGCACCCGCGAAAGAATCAATATTTTGCTTTTAGGCCGAGCAGTTCCCGGTTATCCGGGCAGTGATCTCACCGACACAATTATCCTGGCCAGTCTGAACCCCACTTCCTATACTTGCTCTCTTCTTTCAATTCCGAGAGATCTTTTTGTCAAAGTTCCCGGCACAAAAACTTCAACCAAAATTAACGCTATCTATGTTCACGGTCTGAAAACCGGCGGTCACGAAAAAGGTATCGAGCTCCTGAAGCAAACTGTCACTGAAGTAACGGGCCAAAAAGTCGACTACTATGCAATGGTTAACTTTTCCGCCTTCGAGCAAATGGTTGATTTGGTCTCCGGCGTCGACATTTCCGTCGAAGAAGATATTTACGATAACCGCTATCCCGGCCCGAACTACAGCTACCAAACTTTTGAAATAAAGAAGGGCCAACACCATTTGGACGGGGCAACGGCACTCAAGTATGTTCGCGTTCGCCACAATGCCGGCGGAGACTTCGGTCGTGCCAGAAGACAGCAACAGGTGCTTGAAGCGTTAAAAAATAAATTCTTCGCTGAGAAAAATTTAAGACAAAGTCTAGACTTTTTCAATGAATCGTTAAAAGTAGTTGAAAAAAATGTTAAAACGGACATCCCCTTCTCCGACTATTTTCCCTTTATTTTTATCCTCAAAGATCTTAATTCGGATAATATTGTCAACAAAGTTTTAGATAACTCACCGGAAGGTTTACTGGAAAATTACAACCCCGTTATCGGTCGAGTAGTTGCCTACACACTCAGACCGCGCGCCGGCAATTACTTTGAAATCAAAAAACTGGCCGCCAATATCTTTAATCTGGATCGTATAAAAAAACTGGAGGAGTCAAGAAAAAAAGAAACGGCAACGGTTTTTGTCACCGCCAAGCCGAGTCTCTCCGCCCAAGTCGGCAAAATCAATAATATTCTCAAAAATGAAGGTTACCAAATTATTTCATCAGGGAACGGCGCTCCCGATCCTGTCAAGCTATGGCGTCGAAACAAAATAGACGGACTAAAGGAGGAAAACCGATCCTTTCAAGATTCGATTAAAGAAACTGAGTTGTCTCTGCCCGGCTTAAAAGAAACGATCATTTATGATAACGCCGTCGGACAAAAACCTTTCAGCCTGGATGATCTTTCCCGCCGTCTCAAGGCGGAAGTGTCTCTTTTCAAAGATGAAAACTATTCTGTAGATTTTGTCGTAATTTTGGGCGATAACATAGACGAAGTTTTTGGCAAGGACGAATCGGATTTTTTCCTCACTGAACAAGGTTTGGATCAGGAGGAAAAAGATTTTTAATTTTTATTAAATATGGTGGGCCTACGATTCAAAAAAATAGATTGGATTTTGTTGTTTTTTGTGATAGCATTGATTTTTTTTCTTTTTAAATACACCGATATTCCTCAAAAAGGTGTCTTGAAAACAGCCATCGAAGGCTATCAAAATTTAAAGAAGATAAAGAGCGATGAAGAAAAACCCATCGATTCTATCGAGAAAGAAAAAAGAGAAAGTTTAAAAAACCGATTTGAACAGCCCGATGCTCCTCTTTTTTGTCAAAATAATTTCTTTCCTTTTTTGCCGGGAGCCAAGTGGATTTATCAAATCATTTCCAAAGATCAAAAAGACACTCTGGAATTGGGAATACCTTCGCCGGAAGGTGAAAATTATTTTATTGACGGAAGAGCTTTAAGCTTAAACAACTGGACCGTCAGAACCCTTGCCCGATGTCGCGATAGTCATATCGTTGAAGTGAATGATTTGAATTTCTTCGATTTACCGGAATGGAAGAATGTTGTTACCAAACCTTGTGAAGAAAATAAATTTTATTTCACGCTCCCGCAAGCACAAGAGTTGGAAAATCCCAAGAACACGATTCGTTGGGAAGAGGGTTGTTTGGAGCGAGTTTTTATCGATCCCGACGATCACGAGAAAAAAACTGTCTATCAAGAAAAATTAGAGGTTGGTTGGAAAATTATCGGACCGGAGAGAATAAAAGTTCCGATCGGCGAGTACCCCGGCGTAAAAGTTTCTTTGCAAATAAAATCAACAAAGGGAGATCAACCGTCCACCGAAAAAACTATCGACTTTTGGGTAGTCAAAGAAGTAGGAATTGTAAAAATCGAACAGCGGAAAGATTCCTTCAGTGGCTCTTTGGGCAACACCGAAGTTTCTATTTCGGAATTAATCGGTCTTCAAATCCCGACCGAGCAAAAACATAAAAAGAGGGAGACGGAAAATCCCTAACTAACTTTTGACTTTTCTCTTTTGGACTGCTATAAAATTAAGCAGTCAGGCTTTTATAATTATTAAAACTGAGATATGACAAGTTTTATCATATTCGCTATCGCCCTTGGAGCGGGTGGGGCGGGTGGTTATTTCGTCCAAAATATTCTAGTTCGTCGGAAAAAAGAAGGCGCTGTGCAGAAGGCCGATCAAATTGTCAACGACGCTCGTTCCGAAGCTAAAGATATTGTTCTTTCCGCCAAGGATAAAGCCGTTAAAGCTCTCTCGGAGATCAAAAAAGAAGAGCAAATTCGTCGTAAGCAACTCGATAAAATGGAGGAACGGTTGGAAAGAATGGAGGAAGGCATCAGCAGAAAAGAAGCCGAATTAAAAAGAGAGAAAGACGGAATCACCCACCGTGTCAATCAAATTGAAAAAATCAAAGAGGAAGTCAAGGACTTAAGAAAGGAAGAACTGGAAAAATTGAGACAAATCACCAAGCTTTCACCCCAAAAGGCAAAAGAATTATTGTTAAAATCAGTCGAGAAAGAATACGAGGAAGACATCAAACAGCAATTGAAAAATCTGGAAAAATGGAAAAAAGATTCTTTGGAAGAAAAAGCTAAAGATATTATGACTTCGGCCATCCAACGATACGCCGCCGGTCATGTTGTCGATCACACCACCTCGACCGTTTCTATCGCCTCCGATGACCTCAAGGGTCGGATTATCGGACGAGAAGGACGAAACATTAACACCATAGAAAGATTGACGGGGGCAGAAATTATTGTTGATGACACTCCGCAGGCCATTGTTGTCTCCGCCTTTGATCCGATTCGTCGTGAGATTGCCAAACAGGCACTGGAAAGATTGGTCGAAGACGGTAGAATTCATCCCGCTCGAATCGAAGAAACGATCAAAGAAGTGAAACAACAAATCAATAAAAAAATCACTGAAGCGGGAGAGGCCGCCATGTTTGAAGTGGGCATCCCCGGTTTAGATCCGAGATTGGTCAAACTATTAGGTCGTCTGCGTTATCGAACCAGTTACGGCCAAAATATTTTATTGCATTCCATTGAAGTAGCTCACCTGGCCGGCGCTTTAGCTGCAGAGTTAGGTTTGGACATTGCCGTCGCCAAAAAAGCCGGATTACTCCACGATATCGGCAAGGCAATTGACCGAGAAGTCCAGGGCACCCATGTGGAAATCGGCATCAATATTTTGAAGAAATTCGGCATTTCCGAAGCTGTCATCAACGCCATGAAATCTCATCACGGTGATTATCCTTTTGTTTCACCGGAAGCTACTCTCATTGCCTCCGCCGATGCTATATCCGCCGCTCGACCGGGAGCCAGACGCGACAGCGTTGAAAATTACATCAAACGCATTGAAGAAATAGAAGATATCTCGAAATCCTTTCCCGAAGTGGATAAAGCCTACGCCATCCAAGCGGGACGAGAAGTGCGCGTCTTCGTCTCACCCGATAAAATTTCCGATCTGGAATCGGTAAAACTGGCTCGTAGCATCGCCGACAAGATTGAGGAGACTTTAAAATACCCGGGCGAAATCAAAGTAGTTATTATCCGCGAAACCCGAGTCACCGAATTCGCCAGATAAAAATTGTAAAACCACCGCGCCCCACCGATAAACATGTAGAGACGCCCTGTAGAGCGTCTCTACATGTTTTGGGCACATTGCGATACGCCCAAACGGATATGCAACACCGCGTATACGGATATATACAGTATACCTCCACGAATTACCACGATTCCATGTCACCAAACCAAAAACGGACTCCCGAAGGAGCCCGTTTATTAACACAATAGAAAGAACTTTTAAAACTTCTATAAAGTATCATTACAACCGCCTTCAACTGAACAATAGCAACCGGGCCTGGGGGCTGTAGTGCCACCATCGCTGCAAGTAAAATTTTCAGCAGAAGGGTTAAAACCCCCACTAGCTTGAACTCTTATCCCACCGGCGCCAGAAAGAGAAGCTCCCGTGAAACCGGTTGTAGCCGCTGTTGTACTAAAATTAGTAGCCAAGTTAGTTGCAGCTCCAATGGAGACTGTGTAGGTCATTCCGTTAGGTGGCTCAGGGATAACTGCATGTATTTTGGTGCTAGTTGGGTTAGCACAGGTAATATTCCCGCTTGTAGCTGCCACCGAAACCGTCAGGCACCCCTCGCTAGCCATTGAATTCAAAACTTTATAGACCTGTTCTACATCAGCCTTAGCTTTTGTCGCTAACGCTTTTCTTCTTCCTCCGGCGACATTCACAATAATCAAAGACGCCAAAATCCCGATAATCACAATGACCACTAACATTTCAATCAAAGTGAACCCCTTTTGTCTACGATTTTGCATTTTTTATTATTTTATTTTTAATTAAAAGGTTGTACACCCTCCATTCACCGTACAACTACAGCCTGAAGGCGAACAAACATAATTTCCACTAACAAAGCCTGAAGCAGTAAAGGTGAACAAAGGGGAAGATGTCAAAGCTAAAGTACAACCGGTTGAAGCACATCCCGCTCCAGAGAAAGCCCAAGCTCCGCCCGAAGTAGAACTGATGGTTTTAACTGCCCCGTCCAGAAGCAATGTATAAGTCGCTCCCGTAGGAGAAGATTGAACCGTTGTATAGTCTTTCGTCAAGCCGGCGGAACAAGAAATTTTTATACCGGCGCCACTGTTAACTGAAATAAAATTAAGTTGGGTACATCCTTCTGCGTTAGCCATTTCCGCTATACTTTTAAGCTGGGATATCTCAGCAGTTGCTCGACTGCCCGCCGCCTTCTGCCTGACTCCTATCACGCTCATGATTATAAAAGCGGATAAAATACCGATGATGATTATAACCACCATCATCTCAATAAGCGTAAAGCCTTTTTTGACTTTCTTTTTTTTGCCAGCGCAACAACATGTCGTTTTTTTACAACAAGGCTTCTTTTTGATTTGTTTTTTCATTTTATTTTTAAAAAAATTATTATAATAATTCACTATTTTTTAATACCTGATTTTATTTTCTTTTTTATTTATAAATTGTCAAATTTTTTCAAAAACAGTCCGAGGAGACAATCCCCGGACTGTTTTGCTTGCGCTTATTTATGTGCATGCGCATAAAATAAAGCGAACTATGGACAAACTGTTGCGGTTCCACCTTTGGTAGCCGCTTCCGCTTTTGAAGCTCCCGTTGAATCAACACACCAGAAGCCGGCACCGGTTCCCACTAATTGGACTTCCGCCGCCCAAGCATCGGCCGTCGCATCACAATCGAAGGATGACCCCCCCGAATTAGTTACTCCGGCTGACAAATTAGTGGCTTCCGTTGAGGCACAGAAGGTGGCAAAACTGCCGTTATCTTCGTTGTGCAACTCTCCGGCTGAACGCAAGGAAACCATTTGTGATTTAATGGCTGCATTCTTACCCTTGTTTCGAGCACTGTTCAACGAAACCAACACGATCGCGGCTAAAATTCCGATAATGGCAACCACTACCAAAAGCTCCATCAAGGTAAAGCCTCTTTTTTTGGCTTTCTTTGCTACCTTCTTCTTGGAAGAAACTCTCTTGACGGCCTTCTTAACAACTTTTTTGGTCGCTTTTTTTACCGGTTTCTTAGCAACTTTTTTTTTCGTCGTCTTCTTCTTTGCTACCTTCTTCTTTGCTACCTTCTTGGCCACTTTCTTTTTGGTCTTTGCTTTAGCTTTCATATTCCCACCCCCCTTCCAAGTTCTTCAATTTTCATTTTATTTTTATATTTTAAGAAAATAGAACCAAAAAAACTTAATTTGATTTTATAACTTTTTTTTAATAATTCAAAATTACATACTACCGGCCATATTGTAAATCGGCATGATAACCGAAGCCACAATTACCGCCGTCCCCAGGCCTAAAAAAATTATCAACACCGGCTCGATCAGAGACATCATATTTCTAGTCATTTCGTCCACTTCTTTTGAGTAATACTCGGAAATTTTCACCAGGGTTTCGCTTGTTCTTCCAGATTCTTCTCCAATGCGCAAAATTTGAGAAACTACATTGGGAAAATAAGGGCTCAACTCTAAAGTAGAACTGACATTTCTTCCCTTCTGAACTTCTTTGACACAATCAAGCAGAACATTTTGGTAAAGATGATTCTCCATAATATTTGCCGTAATTTCTAACGATTTGGTTATCGGAACACCCTCCTTTAATAAAAGTCCGAAGTTGTCTGCAAACTGATTCATATACATTTTAGTCAATAAACTACCCACAATCGGAGTATTAATTTTCACTATATCCATCTGCCTTTTACCCTCCTCCGTTTTAGCATAATAAAAAAATACAAAACCCAATATAATTAATAAAATAAGCAGAAATGGCCAATAAGAAGTAAAAAAAGCACTCATACTAAGAATTAATTTTGTCGTCCAAGGTAATTTTGTCCCCGATTCAGTTAATGTTTTAGAGAGAGAGGGCATCACAAAGACCATTAGAAATATGAAGACAGCAACAAAGCTTAATCCGATTACTCCCGGGTAAATCATGGCACCGGTGATTTTCTTTTTTAAATCATAAGCTTTCTCTCGATTGTCTGCCAGATAATTCAAAACTTTTTCTAAACGACCGGAAGCTTCTCCCGCTCTGGCAACATTAACATACAAGGGTGGAAAATAAGAGGGGAATTGTTCGAAAGCCTCGGACAGAGACTTTCCCCCTTCAACTTTCTGTTGGATCATTCCGACCATGTTTAACAGACCGTCACTATACTTTTGCTTTCTAATGGATCCTAAAGCCCTGATCAGGGGGACTCTCGCCTCAACTAAAATAGCGAGTTCACGCATAAAAGTTACTATTTCTTTCTCTTTTGGCTTATTCAAATAAAAACTCAATTTTCCCAATATCCCAATAGCGTCTTTTTCCGACAAAAAACCTTGGGTTTCCGAAATTCTGGCCGAGCCGATAGCTCCCTGTTCATTAGGGTTCTGTTTGCTCCTAGTTACTTTCGATTTAACAAAATTGTTGATATCAATATCCATTAACCAAAAAAATTATCTTAAAAAAATATGAAGTGTTTGCTTATCTGAAGCATAGGCTTCCGCATTTTCAATACTTATCTGCTCATCTTTTACCAACTCGGCCAAAGATCGATTTATCGAAATCATCCCCTCTTCCAATGAAGTATCCAGCACATTGACAATCTGATGAATTTGGCCTTCTCTAATTAAATTGGCCACCGCATCATTATTTAACAAGACCTCAATGGCCGGCACTCTGCCACCGCCGATTCTCGGGATTAACCGCTGAGAGATAACGGCAACCAAAATATTGGCTAACTGAGATCTAATCTGCTGTTGTTGCCCCGCCGGAAAAATATCAATTATACGGTCAATCGTTTGAGAAGAATCGTTGGTGTGCAGAGTCGCCAAAACCAGATGACCGGTTTCCGCCGCCGTGACAGTCGTTGCGATTGTTTGCAAATCCCGCATTTCACCGACCATCAAGACATCAACATCTTCACGAAAAGCCGCTCTCAGGCCTTCATGAAAAGATCTTACATCCTTATACACCTCTCTTTGATTAATAATCGATCTGTCCTGTTGATAGATATATTCGATAGGGTCTTCTATGGTAATGATATGTTCCGCTCGAGTGTGATTTATTTCATCGATCATAGCTGCCATAGAAGTAGACTTTCCCGCTCCGGTCGGTCCGACTAGAAGAATCAGCCCCTGAGTTTTTTGAATAACGGAATGTAAAATTTGAGGCAAACCAAGCTCCTCTAAAGTTCTAATTTTGTAAGGGATGAGGCGAAGAGCAACCGCCAAGTTTCCCATTTCATGAAAAATATTCACCCTAAAACGCATTTTACCTTCAATTTCATAAGTGAAATCTATCTGCAAATCTTTTTCAAGAATTAATTTTTGATTTTCATTAATAAGAACATCGCAAAATTCAATTAGGTTTCCTTGATTCAAAACACCTTCACTCGTCAAAGGGACTAAATCACCGTCTATTCTTAAAGTTGGATATCTCCCGACAGAGAGATGCAAGTCGGACGATCCTTGTTGGACCACCATCTCCATCAACTTCCTCAATTGTTGCTCGGAACGAATCAAATTGCTCATTTTTTTTGTTTTGCTATTTTTATTGTTAGTTTATTTTCCACCGACAAATTTGTTCACTGTTTTTATCACTTCCGTCGGAGTAAATTTAGTTTTTATTATATAATCAGTCGCGCCCAAATCAAAGCCTTTTTGAATATCTTCTTTTTGACTTAAGTTAGTCAAAATTATAATCGGAATCTTACCAAACTCCGGCATCATTTTTATTCTTTCCAACACTTTGAAACCGTCCAGCTCAGGCATCACAATATCTAACAAAATGGCATCATATTTATTTTTTTTTATTTTTTCCAAGCCGACAGAACCATTTTCCGCCGCATCAACTTTATAGCCCTCACTCTCCAATTTTAAAACATATACATCCGAAATAAAAGGATCATCTTCTATCACCAGAATTTTCTTGTTTTTTGACTTCATTTTGTTAATTTAAATAAAAACTAAACAATCTGTTCTTCCTCTTTCGTTGGTGCTATCGTTTTATCTTTGGTGGTATCGGCCGTCGCTCTTTCAACTTCCTCCATCGTTGTTAGACCCTTTATCACTTTGATTACTCCATCTTCCCGCATCGTTATTGCCCCTTGGCGATAAAATTCTTCCCACAGGACATCACCCTTAAGCTCTCCCGCTTCTATTATCTTTTTCATTTTATCAGTAATTTTCACAATTTCAAAAACCCCAACTCTTCCCTTCATACCGGTGTTGGAACAATACTCGCAACCCTTGCCTCGATACATCTTTAAATTATTCTCATCAACCTCCATAGCGTCTTTCTGATCCTGAGGAATTCGAGCTAAAACTTCTTTCATCATTTTCTCAACTTTTTCACTCGGTTTTATTTCCTCTTTGCAATGATCACAAATTTTTCTTACCAGTCTCTGTCCGATAATTAATCTCAAACTGGAAGATAGCAAAAAAGGTTCCACTTTCATATCAACCAAACGAGGAATTGCACCGACCGCATTATTGGTATGAAGCGTAGAAAGAACTAAATGGCCGGTTAAAGCCGCATGAACTGTCAATTCAGCCGTTTCCTCATCTCTAATCTCCCCAACCATAATAACATCCGGGTCTTGTCTCAATATTGATCTCAACCCGGAAGCAAAAGTAAAATTAATCTCCGGATGAATTTGGCTTTGATTGATGCCGGCAATTCTGTATTCAACAGGATCTTCCAGCGTTATAACATTCTTTTCTTCTCGATCCATCATAGAGAGAACGGTATACAGCGTTGTTGATTTTCCGGACCCAGTCGGACCACTGATAATAATCAAGCCGAAAGGTTCCTGAATTTCTTCTTCCAAAATTGCCCTTCCCTTTCCCCAAGCCCCCAAGCCTTCCAAATCAACCTGAGATCTCTTTTCGTCCAAAACTCTCATAACCACTTTTTCTCCTTCAGCTACCGGTAATGTTGAAACTCTGAGATCTATATTTCTTCCTTTATAAACAACTTTGAATCGACCATCTTGCGGTTTTCTTTTTTCATCGATTTTCAGATTTGAAAGAATTTTGATTCGAGAAACGATTGAAGGACCGACATGCTTTGGCAAAAAAAGACTTGAATGAAGAACTCCATCCACTCGAAAACGCACTTTTATTTGCTTTTCCTCCGGTTCAATATGAATATCGCTTGCATCTCCCTCAATGGCATTTTCAACCAAAACATCAACTATCTTAGCTACCGGTGCCGATTCTACCAAATCCTCAACTTTTTTCTCAGAAGTTAAAACTTTTTTTTTCTCCGCTTCTTTTTTTTCCTCTTCTTCAATATCTTCCAGAGCTTCACCCACTATAAGTTTCGCCTCCTCATATTTTTTGATACCTTTGGCAAACTCGGGCGGTGAAATTTTATAGACTTCCGCATTTAAACCGTGACGATTAAGAAGAAAACGCAAAGCGTCTTGAGATTCTATATTCTCCGGATCAATCATCCCCACTTTCAGAGTACTTCCGTGCTTACTCAAAGCCACCATTTGATAGCGGTTGGCCGCCTCTAGAGAAATTATTTTTGAAAAATCGAAAGGCTCGGCTTTCTTGTCTTCAATCGGAATATTGGAAGTTTGGCTATCCATTATTTTTCTTTAATTTTTTTAGGGCATACCGAAAGGCAAACCATTCCCCTTTTCCTCTAAACGTAGAGGCATTCCTCCTCTTTCAATAAATTCTTGGTTTAATCTTTCCAAAACATCTTCGGGAAACTTGTCCGGTATAGTGATAGTTGAACCTTCAAAGTTGAATACAAAAGGTTTTCCTAGATAGCTCTCTTCCATTTTGGTCTGCATTCCCAACATCAACTTAACATCCGACCAGAAAAAAAATCCGGCACCACCCAGGGCAATAGCTATCACTGCAAGAACTAAAATCACGATCAATATTTTTTTCATTTTTAATTAAGATTATAAAAGATAATTTTCTTTTAATTCACTACATCTTTTGCCTCCAAAGCCGACTTCATTTTTTCCGACGTAATCAGTGGTTGATGATATGCTTTAAATTTAATCGAAAATTGGCCACCTAGTGCTCCGGAGTAATCTGAACTATTCTTCACTGAAACGCTTGTGATATTCACCACTCTATCCAATTTTTCCAGACTCGCCAATAATTGTTTAAACTGGATATAGCTACCCTTGACTTCCAGCGTCCCCTCTACCTCGTTGTAGTCTTTCATCGCGATAACCGACCCCGAGGAGGATAAACTTGATTTTTCGACATTGAAAGTGGAAACGCCAGTTAAGGACATTCCTTCTTTCTGCACCACAAATTCGATCTGCGCTAAAAGATTTTTTATCTCTTCATTGCCGGGGATAGCATTGACAATAGGATTTGCTTGATCTTTTAAAGCATCTTGCTCTTCATATAGCTTCTCCGTTCTTCTCTGCAGCTCAGTCTCTTCTCTGATTTGATTTTCTATCGATTTTTTATTTATACCAATGTTTTTTCCCGCTTCAAGAAAAACAGGTTTGACTGATATCCAGAGAAAGACAACGGCACCCAAAACTACAAGCGGAAAGATTATAATTTTCAAACTGGACATTTTTTGTTTTTAATAAAAATTTAATTTTTATAATCGGTTTTATTCTCTTCCTCAAAAATTTTTGGATTGATCTCCAAAGTCAGATTAAAATCGACATTACCGGCGCCAATTGAACCGTCGGAAGAAGATGTCTCCTTAAGATCCACTCTATCAAGCCTGATTTTCTCAGCAAAAGAATTTTCCGGACTCTTTTCGTCCTTGAAAGCGGCAACTTGTTTTGAAACATTAATAATACCCATAGTATCTCCCCCCAAAGTTACCGTACACTTTTTATTCGGGGACTGCTCTTCCGTCGAAAGTAAATCGGTAGACGATTGTTCTGCATAGATTGCGTCCATCGAATTGAAAGTGACTTCTTTAGTAGTATTTTTCTCCAATTCCAAAAACAACTTATTCCAATCAAATCTTTCACTCAAAACCGCATCTATAGAGACTAGTCGACTTGTGCTATCTGCAATTAAAGCCATTTTTTCATAATCTCGACCCTGTCTTAAATTCAAAAGCTCATTTTTCGCTCTTGCCAATTCTTGCTGAGAATAACTCAAATAATAATTTCCACCCGCCCAAAGACTAACAGTGGCTATCAAAACAACAAAAATTCCCTTCCAGGGGACGGAAACCGTTTTTCTATTTTCTATTAAATTAGTCCGGGAGATGACCACGCCTTTACGGCTAAAATCCATTTTTGGTTTTTAATTTTTAATCTTTTTTTAAAGCTAATCCAATCGCAATCGAGAAAGAAGCTCCCTTCTGTGCCACTAACGGTCTAACTTTTTCATCTATTGTTAATTTTTTCCAGGGATCACCCACTTCCGTATGCATTCCCAACTGTCCGTAGAACATCTCGACCAGACCTTTCATTCCGGCCGTTCCCCCGCTTAAAATCAGCTCTTCAATCTCCTTGTTCGGATTTTTATTTTTATAGACCGAAATCACTCTTTTTAATTCATCAACAATATTATTTAAGACCGGTTTTAGCAATTCCGCAACTTGTCTATTCAGCAAGCCTTCGTTTTTTTTCAGCTCTTCCGCTCTTTCATAGGAGACATTAACACTTCTTGCTAAAATCTCAGTAAAATCATCCCCTCCGATACCGATATTCCTTGCTCCCCGTAAACTACCACCGGAAACCACCAGAATATTACAAACTCGGGAGCCGATATCCAAAATCACAAAAGTTTTCTGATAATTTACAGTCAGGGATCGCAAAAGAGGGAAAGCTTCCACCTCCAAATTTTGCATTTGCAGTCCGCTCAACTCGGCTATTTCTTTATATTTTGCCACGATATCTTTCGGCACCGCCAGCAATAAAACTTTCATTTTATTTTGATCGCGAATATTGGCAATTTCTTTCTGCTCCGGTTCGTCAATCACTTCCCAACCCAAAACCACCTCTTCCAAAGAAACAGGGATGAACTTTTGAGCTTCCGCGGTTAGCGCCTGGCGAATATCTTCCTTCTTGACTCGAGGCATCGTTACAAAAGAAATAAAACTGGAAAAGGCGGGCACCGAAAAAGACGAATTTTTCGCTTTAATTTTACCTTCTTTGACAGCTACCTTTAGCAGTTTGGCCACCTCGTCTTTGGTGATTCGCTTCTCTCTTTCCTTCTGAGGCAAACTCTCTCTGAAACCAACCATAACATAGTTCGTCAAACGAATTTCTTTCGTTTTGACATTGTGTTGCAACTCGACAATCTTGATGCCGGAAGTTCCGATATCAACTCCGATTGTCCTGTCTTTGCCACTATCGAAAAGTCCCCACATATTTTTAATTAGTTTATTTTTTATTTTTTCGATCTTTCTTTTTCGTTAGTCAGTCAATTTGAACGAAAACAATTTTGCTACTACTTTTAGATTGTAGAGAAGAAATAAAAAGAGTCAAATTTTTAATTTTGGACTTCTATGCCCTCAGAAAATCAGTTCGAATCTCAAAACTCTGTTCAAGCCCGAGGAGAAGTTGAAACGGAAATCATTCAACAACGATTAGCCGTTGAAAGATCCCGGCGAAAAATTCAGGCCGAGTTGAGCAGAGAGGCTCCAGTCGATCATAAAACCACCATTCACGGATCGGGAGATAAGACAAATAAATCAAACCGCTCGCTCGAAAATTCTTTTTTCAATTCTCGAGAGAATTTACTTTTTGTTCTCATCCTCGGTCTTTCTCTTTCGGTGGTCAATGATTTTCTGGATTTGGTTTTTTGGCAAAAGGCCGATTTACTCGCTCCGACACTGGATATCACGCTGCTTTTTATGTTCTTTTTATTGCTGACGCTGCTCGGCCGATCTTTATTGCTCTCGATCGGCATCATTTTTTTTAGTTTTATTTTGGAGATTATGCCCGTCCTCGGCGTCATCCCCTTTTGGACGATCGGGATCTTGATGTGGTTTTTTCTAAGCAATAAAAAATCATAAAATTTTTTTCACAATCCAAAAAAATCGGCTATGTTTTTTTTATGAGTAAAAATATTGACTTTTAGGTAATAAACGGCTTTCATAAAAATAGTAAAATAAAAACTCTCCTCTCTGTGGAAAATATAATTTTAAGCACTCTTATGCTCAATAAAAAAGATCTACAATTAATCATAGATCGGGGGGAAGGCTACAATATTGAATTTAAGGAAAAATTCAACGATACGGTTATTGAAACCTTGGTTGCTTTCTCAAATCAAAAAGGTGGGCAAGTGATTTTGGGAGTTAACGACCAAAAATTAATTAAAGGAATTACCGTCGGGAAAGAAAGCCTTTCAAAATGGGCTAACGAAATAAAGAATAAAACACACCCCCGACTCAATGTCGATATTCAAAAAATAACAATTGACCAAAAAAATTTGATCGTTTTAGAAGTAACCGAATTTCCCCTAAAACCAGTGTCTTTTAAAAATCGCTATTTTATCAGAAAAAACAACAGTAACCACACTCTATCTTTGCAGGAAGTCGCCGATATGTATTTAAGAACAAAAAATTCCAGTTGGGATTTCTATCCAGACAAAGAAGCAAATTTGGACGATCTTGATCAAGAAAAAATATTCAAAATAAAAAATTTGATTGAAGAAAATTTAGAAACTAAATTAGGTGATAATTTAAGTTTTTTGCGTAAATATTCTCTCATCACCGAAGATAGCGACAAAGAATATCCTACTTTTGCCAGCCTACTTCTCTTTTCAAAAAGTCCTCTTCGTCAAACAGACATTCAAGTTGGACTTTTCCAAACCGACACTATCATTAAAAAAAATAAAATAATAAGAAAAGACCTAGTTACGGAAGTTGAGGAAGTTTTAGATTTTATCAAAAGCTATATTTTAAAGGAATATATTTTTACCGGTAACCCAAGAAGGGAAGAGCGTTGGCAGTACCCCATTGAAGCTCTGCGAGAAATTGTTGTTAACGCAATTATTCATCGAGACTATCGGAACGGCACTCATTCACAATTTAAAATTTACCCCAATAAAATTGTCTTTTGGAATGTAGGAGAAATCCCTCAAGGACTGACATTGGAAGACATAAAGAGAGGTAACAAAAAATCTTTTCCTAGAAATAAGTCTATTGCTGAAATTTTTCGTGATTGCGGCTTAATCGAAAGGTACGGAAGTGGAGTCAAGAGAGCAATCGACCAAATAAAAGAATACGGCTTGCCCGAGCCGGAAATAAATGAAGTAGCGAGTGGTTTTGATGTGATTATTCACAATGTCCCTGAAAATGTCCCTGAAAATGTCCCTGAAAATGTCCCTGAAAACAGAAGCTCTCTCATCATTAAAATGATTAGAAATAACAACAAAATAACGATTCCCGAAATAGCCGACAAACTGAATGTCAACGAAAAGACAATTAAAAGAAATATTGTCAAATTAAAGGGCAATGGTCTGATTGAACGTGTCGGCCCGGACAAGGGCGGCTACTGGAAGATACTTCAATAAGTTCTAAGATATAGACTTCTCTATATTACGCCTAATAATTTAAAACAAATCCCCAAATTACGTAAATTTTTTTCACAATCCAAAAAAATCGGCTATGTTTTTCTATGAGTAAAAATATTGACTTTTAGATAATAAACGAATTAGATAAAAGTATGAAAAAGGAGAAGTTCTTAAAGGTCTACTCTAATTTGCCGATCAGCCTTCGCGAAGAAATAATTCTTGTTCTTGAAGAATGCGGTCCGATAACTTGGAATGTAGCTTTTATTGAAATAAACAACGAGACTGAACTTGGAAATAAAATTATTAAGAAATTAAGTGATTTAAAAATTATTTAATTTTTATTATGCCAAAAATTAGCTACATAGAAAATGAGGACATCAGAAATTTGGTCAAAGCCAGACTGGATGTTCTACCAAGAAATATCAAAATCTCCATCGGATCGAAAGGCTCTTTTTCAAAAGAAGAGCTAAAAAAACATGTGGATAAAAAAGATAGCATTGGTGAAAAAATAGTCGAAATCGATATGGAATTCCTACAAGCCTTAAAAAAAGGAGCTATTTATGGATAAAACAATTTTGGTTACTCGCCCCAATCATGACATCACGACAAGATACTTGTTCTCTTGGGCCAAAGAAATTCTGCTTTTGGCTGAGAAGAAATGTTTCAGAGTTTTTGATTTAAAAAAAGAGAAAGCTAACAGGAAGGAATTTGAAAGTAGGATAAAAAAACACAACCCCGGCCTTATTTTTGTGAATGGTCATGGCAGAGAAGATATGATCTGTGGATATAATAATAAATTTTTAGTTAAAGTTGGAAAAAACGAAAAAACTTTAAGTAACAAAACGGTTTATGCTCTTTCTTGTCAGTCTGCTAGCAAACTAGGCAAAGAAAGCGTGAAAAGAGGAACTCTTTCGTACATCGGATACCTGAAAGATTTTATTTTCTGTTACGATGAGCACAAAATATCAAGACCTTCAGAAGATAAAATAGCTAAACTTTTTTTAGAGCCTTCCAATCAGGTTGTAATTTCTCTAATTAAGGAAAATACTGCCCAAAAATCTTCAGAAAAATCAAAAGATTTCTTTTTCAAAAACATGCAAAAAGTCTTGTCGAGCGATTCTTCAAAAGAGTTTTCCTATTGTGCCAAATATCTTTGGTGGAATATGAAAAATCAAGTTTGCTTAGAGAAAAATAAACGGATAAAATAAGTTTATCTTAGCTCCCCGCTCCTATTTTTTAATAAGGGCGGGTTTTTATTTTATCCTGAAAAATCGATTCTCTACTCGTAAATATCATGATTCCCAATAAGATAGAACCTTACCACCTCCTCACTCTCAAAATCGAAAATTATACGATGACTGTAAGAAATAGAAAAAGAATAAAAATCTCTCAATCGCCCTTTTAACTTGTGTGTTTTAAGTCTACCGTCAAAAGGATTTTTGCGAAAAATTTTTTCCTTCTTCTCCGCCTCTTTCTGTACGGTTTGAGGTAGCTTGCTATATTGTTTAGCAAACTTTGGTAAGTAGAGAATTTTTACCATTTTTAATTATTTACGCAGAGACTTTAAAGACTTTAGCTCTTTTCCTTTACCAGCTTCAAAAAGTTTTCTATCAAGCGCAAGCTCATCGGACAATTCTTTTTCTTGCCATTGTCGAATCAAATAACGAAAGAATTCGCTCTTAGAAGCGAACATTCCTTTTTTCATTTCCCTCTCGACGATTTTGTTCAAAGAGGCGGTTAACGAAATATTAACTATATCTCTCATGGTTTTAAATTATTTGTAACAATTATTATTACAAAATAAACCACATTTTTATTTTTTGTAAATTTTTTTCACAATCCAAAAAAATCGGCTATGTTTTTTTTATGAGTAAAAATATTGCCATTGCCGTTCAGAATGTCAGCAAGACTTTCAAAATCCCCAAGGAAAAAATTTCCACTTTAAGGGGTGCTTTTGTCAATGCTTTGCGAAACAAAGGAGTGGATGAGTTTAAAGCTCTTGACAATGTTTCCTTTGAAGTAAAAAAGGGGGAGTTCTTCGGCATCATCGGAAGAAACGGCTCCGGCAAATCGACTTTATTGAAGATTCTGGCCAGCATCTACACACCCGACAGCGGTAAAGTCCAAATCAACGGTCTAATTTCTCCCTTTCTCGAGCTGGGCATCGGCTTCAATCCAGAACTTTCCGGTCGCGATAATATTTTCTTGAACGCCTCTGTATTGGGATTATCCACTAAACAAATCAAAGAAAAATTTGACGACATCGTCGCCTTTTCCGAGCTGAGAAGATTTATTGATCAAAAAGTCAAGAACTATTCCTCCGGCATGCAAGTCAGGCTCGCCTTCTCCGTGGCCATCCACGCCAATCGAGACATCCTCCTCATGGACGAGGTTTTGGCCGTCGGCGACAGTAATTTTCAGTCGAAGTGCATGGAGGAGTTTAATAAGTACAAGGAAATGGGCAAGACGGTTATCCTCGTCACCCACGACATCGCCACCGTCCAACGCTACTGCGACCGCGCGCTGCTCCTCCGTTCCGGCAAAGTGGTCATGATCGGCGACCCGGAAAAAGTGGGCAACAAATACATCTATCAAAACATGTCCGACGAGGAGAAAAGATTATTCAACGAAGAAAAACGCAAACGCATTGCGGCGGAACGTAGAGACGCATTGCATGCGTCTCTTTCTCGTACGGGCGTATTGCAATACGCCCCTACCGACACCACCGATACGCCCCCCGACGCACGGACAGATCGCGATGCACGGACAGGTCGCGACCCGTCCCGACAAGCTCCCAAAATCGCCGAAATCACCAAAGTCGAATTCCTCGACAAAAACGGTAAAGTGAAGAATGTATTTCGGACGGGAGAGGATCTGACGGTCAGGGTGTACTTTAAACAAAGAAAAGATTTTAAAGGTGAATTAAACTTTGGGGTGGCAATTTACAGTCAAGAGGGAACTTACTGCTTTGGTATAAACACCTTTATAGACCGAGTTAATACCAATAATTTTGTTAAAAGAGGATTTATTGAAGTTAAATACGAAAAAATGCCCCTCAAAACCAATTCGTACTATATTCAATCTGGTATTTGGGGGAAAAATGTTTCTGCCACTTATGATTTTCTTACCAAATCAAAAGGCTTCAGAATGGTTTCTTTAGATAAAAACCAAGGAATAATTAATTTAAAATATAATTGGACATAGATGAACGATTTACAAAAATATTTCGAAACAAATCAAAGAAATCTCATTCATAAATGGAATCATTTTTTTGAAATCTACGATCGACATTTTTCCAAATTTAGAGGTAAAGAAATCACGATTTTAGAAGTTGGGGTTTACCAAGGGGGATCTTTACAGATGTGGAAAGAATATTTTGGCAAAAAAGCTAAAATTTTTGGATTAGACATTAATCCAAAATGCAAAGAGCTAGAAGAAGATCAAATAGAAATAATGATTGGTTCTCAAGAAGACAGGAATTTTTTAAAAAGCCTAAAACAAAAAATTCAAAAAATTGATATTTTGTTAGACGATGGAGGCCACACCATGAATCAACAAATAATAACTTTTGAAGAACTGTATCCCCACATAAAAGATAATGGGGTCTATCTTTGCGAGGATTTACATACTTCTTATTGGGAAGAATACGGTGGCGGATATAAAAAACCTGGAACATTTATTGAATACAGTAAAAATTTTATAGATCAAATAAATGCTTGGCATTCCCATGAGAAATCCTTAAAAGTTAATGATTTTACCAAAACCGCCAAGTCTCTTCATTTTTATGATAGTATTCTAGTTATAGAAAAAGGAACGGTAGAAAAACCAGAACACAGAATGTTCGGCAAAATGATGATTTAAATATTTTTTCAATTATTTTTTCATGTCTTTTAAACATTACGATCCAAAATTCGAGTACGAAGCGATTTTCCAAGATACCGGTTGGCCGTGGAGCGGCCACAAAAATTTCGCCTACGATTTCGTCCGCAATTTCAAACCGAAGACTATTGTTGAGTTGGGAACTCACAAAGGCACTTCTCTTTGGTCTTTCGCTCAAGCAGCCAAGGATGGAGAGCTGGATATAGAAATCTCCGCCGTTGACACCTGGCAAGGAGAGGAGCACGCCGGTTTTTATGGAGAAGAAATTTTTGATGAAGTGAAAAAAATTAAAGAAACTTTTTATCCGAAAATAAAGATAAATTTACTCAGAAAAACTTTTGATGAAGCCGTTTCAGAGTTTAAGGATAAATCAATAGATCTGTTGCATATTGACGGCCTTCACACTTACGAAGCTGTTAAACACGATTTTGAGACTTGGTTGCCAAAAGTTGAAGAAGACGGAGCCATAATGTTTCACGATATTTTTGTCAGCAAGGGAGATTTTGGCGTCTACAAACTTTGGGAGGAATTAAGAAAAAAATACGACGGCATTGAATTTCACCATTCTTTTGGGCTGGGAGTTTTGTTTCTAAAAAGAACAAAATATATAGAATTATTTCAAAATGAAAAAGAAAAACAGAGAAAATATTCTTTTTTAAGTGAGGATTCAAAAAGGATGCATATTTTCATTAAGAAGGAAGCCTTGACAGAACAAACAAAAAATATTTCAAGGCTGGAAAAAATAATAGAATCTCAAAAAGAAAAATTAATTTTAGACAAAGACATAATAGCGGAGAAAGATGAACAAATAGAGTTATTGGATTCCAAGACAAACAGACTATCGGGGGAAATCGAATTAATTAAAAATTCAAAATTTTGGAGACTCAGAGAAAGATATTTAAAGACTAAGCAGCTAAGACCGAAAAATATATTAAATATGCAAAAAGAAGCTTTCAGAGTACTCAGGGAAAAGGGGCTGAGAAGGTTTTTGTGGTGCATACCGAAATATATTACTCATGGTAAGGAATATTTTTTGCAGAAATCTCCTTCCGAAAATGTTTACGAAAAATTAGTCTTGAAAAAAGACCTTGCGATTCGTCATGCGAAAAATAAGAAAATAGAAAGTTTTAACTTTAAGCCTAAATTTTCAATCATCTTGGATATTAACTTTCCAAGTGAAATTTTTTTAAGAAAAAATATTTTTTCCATACTAAACCAATCTTACCCAAAATGGGAGTTGTTTTTAGTGAACAGAGCCAAGAAGAAAAAAATTATTCAAAAAATAATCAATCAGTTTGCAATTAAAGACAAAAGAATTAGAATCTTTGATTCTGAAAAAGCAAAAAATATTTTTACTTGTTTTGATCAGATAGTAAAAACTTCTCGAGGTGATTATTTCGCCTTAGTGGGCGCTAATGATGAACTTGATACAGACACCCTTTATGAATTTGCTAAAAAGATAAATGAAAAAAACAAACCCGATGTTATTTACAGTGACGAAGATTTGATAGACGAAAACAGCAAGAAATTTGATCCAAAATTTAAGCCCGATTGGAGCCCGGAACTTATAATTTCTAATGAGTACACAGGCAAAATAAAGTTTATCTCCAGGAAAATAATTGAGGATGTCAAGGGTTACAAAAATAAGTTTAAGGGGGCTGAAGAATACGATCTTATGTTGAGAATAGCCGAAAAAACAGACAAAATATCCCACATACCGAGAGCCCTTTATCACAAAAGATTCCCTGTCAGATCTTTAGAAAATTCAATCACCCGGAAAGAAATATCTCTTATCAATGGAAGGTTGGCTCTAAAAAGATCTATAGAGAGAAGAAAAATAAATGGTAGAGCTGGTGTCCCTAGTTTTATTCAATCAAAAATGATTGAAAACTACTACCGAATAAAATTTGATCAAGATAATTTTTCCGAAAAAGTTACTATAATCATCCCCACTAAAGATAACGTGAGATTATTAAGCAAATGTATCAAAAGCATTAGACAAAAAACTGATTACAAAAATTACGAATTGTTGATAATAAACAATAACAGCGAAAAAAAAGAAACATTTGATTATTTAAAGAGAAACAGAATCAACTACATAGACTTTCCTACCAAGAAATTCAATTTTTCAAAAATTAATAATTTTGCCGTTAGCCAAACAAGCAACGAATTCATTGTTTTTATGAACAACGATGTTGAAGTCTTAAATAGTCATTGGTTGACAGAGATGGTGGGAACGATCTCTCTAGATAAAAAAATTGGAGCCGTGGGAGCAAAACTTATTTACGATGATCGCCGAGTACAGCACGGAGGCGTCATTCTAGGTATGAGCTATTTAACAGCTAGCCACGCCAACAAATTTATTGACGTCAGTGACGGAGGTTACCAAAATTACAATCTGATTATGAGAAATTATTCCGCCGTAACTGCCGCTTGTATGTTAACTAGAAAGAGTCTCTTCGAAAAAGTCAATGGTTTTGATGAAAAAAATCTGGCCGTTGCCTTCAATGATGTTGACTACTGTCTAAAATTAGGCGCTCTTGGCTATAGAATAGTTTGGAATCCGGAGATCCTACTCCTCCATCACGAAAGCTTAAGTCGAGGGACAGATAATGACGACCCAGCGGAACCAAATTATTTTAGAAAAAAATGGCTTAGACTGATAAAAAACGACCCTTACTATAATCCCAATTTATCTTTAGAAAATGAACAATTTAAAATTGCAAAAAAATAAGAATATTTTGATTGTCACTCACAGCTTAAATTTGGAAGGAGCACCTTTTTTCCTTTATAATTTAGCGATTGGACTAAAGAAAAATGGCCATTTCGTGTCGCTTGCATCACCGTGCGACGGTCCTCTTAAATCTTTTTTTCAAAAACAAAAAATTCCTGTTGAAATCATGGATTTTACTCTCCAGGAAACTGAGATTTCAAAATTTGAAGGCCGATATGATTTAATCTTGGTCAACACAATAATCGGATACAAATTTATAAAAAAAGTTGACTTTGAAAAAGAAAAAATAGTTTGGTGCCTGCATGAAAGCGAGAGGGATTTTTACTTTAACCATTTTGAAGACTTGAACGAAAAAATTTTCAGTCAAGTAAACAAAATTGTTTTTTCCTCACAGGCAACGAAAGAAATTTACGAGGATCTTAATACAAATAACAATTTTACAATAATCAACACTTTGGGCAATTGGGAAAACATTAACGAATATATTGATAAGAACCAAAAAAGAATAATCAAAAAAAAATTGGGGTTCAAAAAAGACGATATTATCATCAATATTATTGGCACTATTTGTCTCAGAAAGGGACAACTGGAATTCACCGAAGCAACTATAAAAATATTAAATAGACTAAACAACCCAAAATTAAAATTTTTGATGGTCGGAGGTGGCCGAGGATACGAATACGAAAAAGAAATCCGAAAAAAAATAGAAGCCAGTGGGTTTCAAGATCAAATAATAATCGTTAATGAAACAAAAAATATTTTTGATTATTATTTTATCAGCGATATCTTTGTTTGCAATTCATACATTGAAGCTTTCCCTATGGTAATTCTCGAGGCCATGGCTTTCGGGTTGCCTATTGTTTCAACGGACGCTTACGGTATTGCCGAGCAGCTTGAGGACGAAAAAAGCGCTCTTTTGATTATGCCGGGAGACACCAAAGCTCTGGAAGAAAAAATTATAAAGTTGATCAAAAATCCTTCTCTGGCAAAAACTTTAGGCAAAAATGCTCAAAAAAGATTAAAAGAAAAATTTCCTTTTGAAAAAATGATAGCGGAATACGATTCTCTAATTCAAGAAGTTTGTAGCAATGAGTAGACCCAAAATCTCAATAATTATACTGACTCACAATGGTATAAAAGACCATCTCGGGAAAACTTTAAAAGCGGTTTTTAGCCAAAAATTGAAAGACGGCTTCGAAGTAATCGCCATCGATTCCGAGTCGACTGACAGAACGATTTCTTTACTTAAAAAATATCCCGCCGTCAGAATCAAAGAAATAAAAAAATCAGAATTCGGCCACGGAAAGACTAGAAGGCTGGGAGCGGAAATGGCAAAAGGGCAATTGGTCGTTTTCCTCACTCAAGACGCCACTCCCGCCGATAAACATTGGCTAAAAAATATTACCAAAAATTTTCAAGATCCTGAGGTAGTTGGGGTTTGTGGACGAGTTCTACCAAGAAAAAACGCCTTTTTACTCAAAAAAATCGAAGTCGATAACGATCTTTCGGGAAGAAAAGAGAAAATTATCGCCCAAATTAAAAATCAAGCGGAATTTGATAAATTGAGTTTTTATGAGAAAAGATTGAATTATTATTTTTTCAACGATGTTTCTTCCTGCGTTAGAAAAGATTATCTGTTGAGCAAGCCGGCCATTGATATTGCATTTGCGGAAGATGTCGAATTTGCCAAAATAGCCTTGGCTGACGGCAAAAAAATAATTTTTGAGCCGGAATCAAAAGTTTTTCATTCTCATGATTACAGTTTACTGAAAACTTATCGCCGAAATTTCATAGACTCCGAATATCATACTAAGCATTTGGGAATTAAAAATGTTCCAACGATAAAGTGTCTCTTGGCAAATACCAAACATCAAGTCCGAAGAGACTTGGAACAAATTGATTCCTATAATCCCTCTTTTATTGATAAAACAAAAGCTCTAATGTATAGTCCGGTTATCCACTTTGCGGAACAATTAGGTCAATATAAAGGAACTAAATAAATTCTATGGAAAAAAAATTAAAGATACTGATTTTGGGGGCGGACGGTTTTCTCGGTAGCAATCTTGCTGTTTCCCTGTTAAAAGAAGAAAAATATCAAATTCGCGCCTTCGATCTTTTTCAAGACGGAAAGTCGCGCAATCTTGAAGAATACCGAGGCAAAATGGAACTTTTTCAAGGAAATTTTCTCAATCGGGAAGATTTAAAAATTGCTCTTGAAAATATTGATTATGTTTTTCATTTCGTTTCCTTCACCACTCCCGGCTCCTCAATGAAAGATCCCCTGATTGATATTGAAACGAATTTGAAAGGCACCGTAGAACTTCTTGAAGAATGTGTCAAGGCGAAAGTCAAAAAGATTATCTTTCCTTCCTCCGGGGGAGCAATTTACGGAGACCAGAATAAAGAAAGTTACTCCGAAGAAGATCCACTGCTACCAATTTCTCCTTATGCTATCTCAAAACTCGCTCTGGAGAGATATTTTGAATACTTTAGAGTAACACACGACTTGGATTACTTGATTCTTCGCCTTTCAAACCCCTACGGACCGCGACAAAATATTATCGGCAATCAGGGTATCGTTCCGATTTTTCTTAATCTGATAAAAAATAATCAGCCTGTCACGGTTTTTGGTGACG
>CALFZX010000049.1 GCA_937952315.1 uncultured bacterium | reverse complement strand
TTTGCAATACAAAAACAAAAGAAGTCAGAATTTAAAATAATGGTAAAATAGCTTCGAATAAGTTTTTTACTTGTTTTGAATTTTGATTTTTTTAATTGGGAAATATGACGGAAGAAAAAAAAAGTGTAAGTAAAGGCGAATACTCCGCCAAACAAATTCAAGTGCTTAAAGGCCTTGAGCCGGTCAGAAAAAGACCGGGAATGTATATTGGTGGCACCGGCGAGGAAGGACTGCATCATTTGGTTTGGGAAATTGTCAACAACTCCATCGACGAATCTTTGGCCGGCTTTTGCCGAAGCATTAGAGTCAAGCTTTTACCGGACAATAAAATCGCCGTAGCGGATGACGGTCGAGGTATCCCCGTTGAGATCCATCCCGAAACAAAAGTCTCCACCCTGGAAACAGTTATGACCACTCTCCACGCCGGAGGAAAATTCGGCGGTGGCGGATACAAAGTCTCCGGCGGTCTGCACGGAGTCGGCCTTTCGGTGGTCAATGCTCTTTCCGAGAAGTTGATTATTAAAGTTGAACGAGACAGCGGTTTGTTTGAACAGACATACGAACGAGGGAAGCCTCTGTCTCCGGTTGAGAAAGTCGGTACTTCAAAAAATAGCGGAACGGAAGTTATTTTTTCTCCCGATCCGGAAATTTTCAGTGAGATTAAATGGAATAGAAGTAAAATTGCCGAGTATCTTCGTCACCAAGCCTTTCTGACTCGTGGTATCAGCATAACCTTAATCGATTTGTCCGATTTACCTGAATCAGAGCATAATGAAGCGGAACTAAGTCGAAGTTACACTTTTTACTTTGAGGGGGGCATTGTTTCCTATTTGGAAATGCTTAACAACGGCAAAGACGTTAAAAACGAACTGCCAATTTACATTGACAAAAAAGAGGAGAGCGTTGAAGTCGAATTAGCCGTTCAGTACAACGACGGTCTAAAAAGTCGAATCCTTCCCTTTACCAACAACATCCTAAATCCCGGTGGAGGAACTCATCTGGTCGGTTTTCGTACCGCTCTCACTAGAGTGCTAAACGATTACGCCAAAAAACAAGGTTGGGTTAAGAAAAAAGAGGAAACTCTGACTGCCGATGATGTGATTGAGGGATTAACGGCAATTATTTCAGTTAAAATGGAAGGCTCTCCTCAGTTTGAAGGTCAAACCAAAGACAAATTAGGTAATCCGGAAATCAAGGGTATCGTTTATCGAATCGCCAAAGCGGGTATGGAGGAATTTCTAGAAGAGCATCCCAAAGATGCGCGCGACATTCTAGGTAAATGTTTATTGGCCGCCAAAGCCCGACGAGCCGCCAAAGTAGCGCGCGACAATGTTATTCGTAAAGGCGCCATGGAAGGACTCACCTTGCCGGGAAAATTGGCCGACTGCTCTTCCAGAAACGCCAGTGAATCAGAATTATACATTGTAGAGGGAGATTCGGCCGGCGGTTCCGCCAAACAAGGACGCGATCGAAAGTTTCAAGCGATTTTACCACTGCGAGGAAAAATTCTCAATGTAGAAAAAGCCCGCCTGGATAAAATGCTCACTTCCGAGGAGATTAAAAATCTGATTATTGCAATGGGAACAGGCGTTGGCGATCAGACAGACCCTTCAAAATTGAGATACCATAAAATTGTTATAATGACGGACGCCGATGTGGACGGAGCCCATATCCGGACCCTTCTTCTCACCTTCTTCTATCGTAACTTTGAGTTCTTGATTAATGACGGCCATATTTATATCGCCCAACCACCTCTTTATAAGATAAGCAAGGGTAAAGAATCTCACTATGCTTATTCGGACGAGGAAAAGGCCGGGATTCTCGCTAAATGGAACATAAACGAAGACGAAGGAACCAAAAGCCATCCGGAGGACAAAAAAGAGGAAGAGAAAAAAGGTCCTTCTTTCAATGTTCAACGCTATAAAGGTTTGGGAGAGATGAACCCGGAACAACTTTGGGAGACCACCATGAATCCAGCTAACCGAGTAATGCTTCAAGTTTCTATCGCCGACGCGGAGAAGGCCAATGAAGTTTTTGAGACTTTGATGGGCTCCGAGGTCGCTCCTCGTAAACAATTTATTCAAGGTAAAGCCAAAGAAGTTAAGAATCTAGACATTTAAAAGTTGGTTTTGTCGGCTAAACTGAAGCCTTTTCTCTATTTGAAAATTAAAACAGATACCAATGCAAAATATTCTCGAAAAACTCAATCCGCCTCAGCGCCAAGCTGTTGAACACGAAAGCGGACCAGCTTTGGTTATCGCCGGCGCCGGCTCGGGTAAAACTCGTGTCCTTACCAATCGAGTGGCTTATTTGATTCATCGAGGAGTCAATCCGGAAAATATTTTAGCCATTACTTTCACTAACAAAGCCTCCAGGGAAATGCTCGAAAGGATTGAAGAGCTGACCGGTCGAAAAAATTTTAACAATTTTTTTCGTTCTTTCGATTTTAGCGGGGTCAATGTTCCTCATGTCGGAACATTTCACTCTATTGGTGCGAAAATACTGCGTCGTGAAGCAGAAAAAATCGGTTATGCCAGAAATTTTGCCATTTTCGACGATGAAGACCAGAAAAAAATAATTAAACAAGTCATTGAAGAGTTCGGTCTAAGCGAAGAGCAGTTTCCTCTTGGACGGATCAAAGATTTTTTGAGTCGCGCCAAAAACGAAATCTCTACGCCCGAAGAGCTTCTGGCTTCCGCCTCCGGCTTTTACGAGGAAAAAATGAGTCAGATTTATGAACGCTATCAGAAAATTCTCAAAGAGCAAAACGGCTTTGATTTTGACGATTTGATCATGATACCGACTCTTATGCTCAAAAAGGAAGAAGAAACCAGAAATTTTTATCAGAATCAATTCAAACATATTTTAGTGGATGAATATCAGGACACCAATCGCGCTCAATACGAATTTGTGAAAATCCTGGGAGAAAAACATCGCAATGTTTTTGTAGTTGGTGACGATTTCCAGAGCATTTACGGCTGGCGAGGCGCCGACATTAAAAATATTTTCAGCTTCGAGAAAGACTACCCGGAAGCAAAGGTAATTCTGCTTGAGCAAAACTATCGTAGCACTCAAATAATCTTAGACGCGGCCAGCGTAGTTATAGAAAAAAATGCACGACAGAAGAAAAAAACCATGTGGACGGAAAATCGAGAGGGAGACAAAATAACTCTTTATCGAGCCTCCGATCAGGAAGACGAAGCAGTTTTCATGATTAACGAAATCGAAAAGCTAAAAATCGATAATCCGGATCTGGCGCTAGGTGAAATAGCTGTTCTCTATCGTACCAATGCTCAATCAAGAGCTTTGGAGGAAGCTTTTGTTCGCAACGGGCTACCGTATCACCTTATTGGCGCCTTGCGTTTTTATTCTCGTAAGGAAATTAAAGACATCTTAGCTTATTTAAGGTTAATCCTCAATCCCAATGATGAAATCAGTCTTCGAAGAATCTACAATGTACCTAAAAGAAATATCGGCAAGGTTTCCTTTGCGGAGTTCAAAAAATTCGCCGTAAAAAATGGAATGAAGATAACGGAGCTTCTGTTTGATCGAAAAAAAACGGAGGAAGCTTCTTCAGAAAGCGCCAATCTGGCTAAATGGTTAAAGTTGTCTTCCGCTCTAATTGAAATCAAAGAAGTGGCCAACAAAAAAAATCTGACGGAGCTCCTTGATATTTTGCTTGATACAACCGGTTATCGAACTTATTTGGCCTCCATGGACGACGGGGAAGAAAGATTGGAAAATTTAAAAGAGCTTTATACCGCCATCAAAAAATATGATAAAGAGGGGGCGGCCCTCGAATCTCTGCCTAAATTTTTGGAAGAGGTCAGTTTGGTTGGTGCTGACGATCAAAATAAAATTGATACGAAAAATAAAGTCCACCTAATGACTATGCATTCGGCCAAAGGCTTGGAATTTGAAAATGTTTTCATTGTCGGAATGGAAGAAGGGATTTTTCCTCACAGTCGCTCAACTGTAAGCCCGGCGGAGATGGAAGAGGAAAGGAGACTTTGCTATGTCGGTATCACTCGCGCCAAGAAAAAAGTCTATTTGCTTTCGGCGGAAAGAAGGATTATTTTTGGAAATCTTCAAGCCAACCCGGCTTCCCGTTTTATCAGAGAAATTCCCGATCATTTAATAGAAAAGATCGAAAATGAAAGAGGTGTCGCCGATGAAGAATTCCGACTGAATATAAAGATTGAGAAAGAAAAAAGCAACTTCAAAGCCGAAAAAAATATTGCTTGGAAGGAGGGAGATCGAGTATTCCATAATGTTTTCGGGAAAGGCCTTATTGTTTCCGAACAGGACAACATTCTAACCATCGCCTTTGCCGGCTCCGGCATTCGCAAGTTGGATAAAAATATCGCTCCCATAAAAAGAATTATGGAAGAAAAAAAGAGTAAAATAGTTTAAAATATTATTATGGAAGTAAAAATTCACACTGACGGCGGGGCCTTAGGCAATCCCGGACCGTCCGCCATCGGGATAGTTATCGAGACTGTCGACACAAAAAAAACTTACGCCGAGGACATCGGCGAGGGAACCAACAATGAAGCTGAATACAAAGCTTTGATTTTTGCACTCAAAAAAACCAAATCTTTGCTGGGAGGAAAAAAAGCGAAACAGAGCCGAATAACCTGCTTTGCCGACAGCGAATTAATGATCAAACAGCTCAACCACCAATACCAAGTCAAAAATGATCGCATCAAAAAATTATTTATCGAGGTTTGGAACTTAATGCTCGAATACGAGAAAGTTGACTTTGTCCATGTATTAAGAGAAAAAAATCAAGAGGCGGATAGCTTGGTGAAAAGCATTTTTGCTAAAAAAAATCAGAGAAGCTTTATTTGACTACAAAACGGATGAAAGAGGCAATAATGTATGATTCTTCAAAATCGGGTCTGATTAAATGTCGTATTTGTCCTCATGAATGCGTTATTTTTCCTATTAAAAAAAATTTTCTTCAGCAAAAAACCGGAGTGAAAGCTGAAATAAAGAAGGAGAATCTGGGTTTCTGCGGAACACGAATTAATTTAGCCGGAAAACTTTATACTCTAAACTACGGTCGAATTACCAGCCTGGAGGTGGAGCCGATAGAAAAAAAACTGCTCTATCATTTTATGCCGGGATCGATGACTCTGTCGGTTGGCAGTTTCGGCTGTAATTTTCGCTGTCCGAATTGCTATAATTGGGAAATTTCTCAAACCGCTTCCTTAGTCCAGAATAAGCCGGAAACTATTTTCCAGATTAAAAAAAGTTTTCCCGAGATTTCTCCGACAGAGATCATCACTCAAGCGTTGGAAAACCGTTGCGCTTCAATTTCATTCACTTACAACGAACCGACTGTTTCTCTGGAATTCAATTTAAAAACCATGGAACTCGCTAAAAAAGCAAAACTCAAAATTGTCTGGGTAACTAACGGATTTATTAGTCCATCGGCCCTGGAACTAATTTTACCCTATTTAGATGCGGTTAATTTAGATATCAAATTTTTTAACGAAAA
Source organism: uncultured bacterium (assembly GCA_937952315.1). Taxonomy (GTDB): domain Bacteria; phylum Patescibacteriota; class Minisyncoccia; order CAIUEV01; family CAIUEV01; genus CAIUEV01. Next base: position 13,872 of record CALFZX010000049.1, on the reverse strand, counting down.
ACTTTATTCTTCTCATTCGAAAGGGGATCTGGTGCCGGTTTTGAAAAATTTAGTAAAAATAGCTCGCCGAAAAATCCATTTGGAAATAGCCACTCTTGTTATGCCCAAGCTTAACGAAGAGAGGAACATTCTTGATTTGGCTGATTTTATCAAAACCAAGATCTCTCGACATATTCCTCTCCATTTAATCGATTTTTCCGCTCCCATCTCCTGGCAAATGGAAAAATGGGATGAACCTACTAAAAAAGAGATCGTTAAAATTTGGAAAAGACTAATCACTGAAGGATTGGATTTTGTTTACGCAGACATAAATACAAAGACTAAAAACACTTACTGCCCTCATTGCGGAGAGATCAACATTGAAAGATTGGACTACGAAATCGAGAGAAAGGATGATTGCGGCTTTTGTTTCAATTGCGATCGAAGATTGTTCATTCGAGAATAAGCTCATTGGCTGCAACGCTTAAAAAGTAAAAACACCCGATCGGGTGTTTTTACTTTTTGTTTACAGAGTGATTCGCTATTTCCTAGCTCGGACTCCAACTGCTACTGTCTTTGACATCGATTATCGCTCCGGTGCAATCGGTTACTTCTTGCTTACTCTTTTGCTTTCCGTCTTCAGTGTATTGGACGGTCTTAGTCATTTTAGCGCCAATCGATTTTTCACCGGCCGAGTTAAACTTAATCTCCGTTAATCCGTTCTTGGTTTCTCCCAGCGTACCCCCGGATACCGCCCAAGTAACGGGCGATTTTCCAAGGCACTCTTGCTTGATTCTGGCTTCAACACTCTCACCAGTTCTGACAACCACGCTATCGGAGAAGTCTTCCGTCGAACCTGATTTTCTCACTTCAATCCGACAACTCTTTTCTGTCGTCAATTTGACCTTATCTTGCAATTTACAATCTATCTCCTTTCCTCCCTTGTCAACGACCCTCAAGCTGGCGCTGAATGTTCCCGGCTTCGAATAGTTACAAGAATATTTTCCTTCGGTCGTTTCTTTCCAATCTTCACTCGATTCTTCGCCACATTTCCATTTGTATTTGGTCGGGTTGATATTGTAAAGAGCCTCTACACTATATTTTATTTCGCTACCCGATTCGCAAATCGGCGCATCCGTGCCTTTGTTCGCGACTAGAGCACAGAATCTCATAGAAGCGTCGATGACTCCTCCGGCCGGACAATCCGGATCCGGTGTGGCACATCCGGTTATACAAACTCCGTCAGCTCCGCATTTGGCACAATCAACATCTTCCGGAGTACAATTGGCATCACAACGGTTGTCGTTCGGTGTGCAACGAGGAGTGTCTCCACCTGTTCCTCCACCGCCGACGCCGGAGCCAGAACCGTTACCCGATCCGTCCGGATAGGTGCTCGTTGTTCCGTTGTTATCAGTCGCGTTGCAAACCACCGCGTAATTTCCGTTTTGTTTGACTTTAAATTTAGCCGAAAGTCGGTATGGATTGGTTTGTTCCGCCACCGGGATTTCTTTCGTCAAAGAATTGTTCAAAATTCCCGTATTGGGATCATATATCAAGCATTTGTCAGTATTGCCCGCGGCATCGATACAGTACATTTTAACTTTGGATATTTTGTCAACGCAGTCATCCGGATCGAAAGCATCGCAGTAAACATCAATCTCCTCCTCCGGTTTAAATTCTTTTTTGGAAAGAGTCACTGTCGTTATCGGCGCTCGATTGACAACATCCAAAGCTAACGCACTCGAAACGGCCGGAATTTTAGTTCCATCCGGCTCCAAAGTCATACCATAGCCTTTGCACTGTCCATAGTACATCGTCTCCGGCGCCTTCATACTAAGATTATACTTGCCTTCTTTCGTTATCGAACAACTACCGTCCGCGCAGGTTGTAGCCGTGTTATCAGAAACCAAAGATTTTTCAACTCCTGAAACAAAATTTGCTGGCACTTGCTGGACTCCCTTACCGGAATATTCAGGCGTCAAAGTATACCCTCTCGCTTTATAAAGACAATCTTCCTTCCCACTGCATTCAATAATATCAGTTGGGGGAGAGTGCGACCAACAAGAGTTGGATATCAAGATATTGCGGTAAACATCGACGCATTTTTTTTCGAGATTAGCCCCCCAGTCTCCAATAGCACTAAATTTTGATCTTACCGCATCACACTTGAAAACCTCTTTTTTTTCTAACGGTTTCCAAACCTCCGCATGATTTTTCTTGACTTCATAATCGAAATTATAAGTATAATTATTATTGTTATTGCAAAACAAAGTACAATCACTATAAAGATTGTTACTATAGCATAATCTTGACCAGCCACTGATAGTACACCAATGGTTCCCCTCTTTGACCATAGTGCTGGAAAGAAGCTTGTCCTGACTTAACTGTACTTGACCCGTTTTAGCGTCCGTGTAGGCTTCGACCTTGGTGGTCGAGAAAATCAGAAGCAAACACAGCGCGAAAATAAGCTTGATTATTCTCATTTTTTTAAATTATGGCGGTTAGAAATTATTATTTTATAAACTACGAAGCTTCCCAACAATCCTAAAGCAACCAAAATTAGAATTAAAATTTTCTCCGAACTTCCGCTATCCTCCGGAAGAATTTCATCCGTCACGGACTCTATTGCTCCAGCAACTCCCTGTTTCTTTCGATCCAAGTCATCTTTCTTACAATAAAAATCAGTGGTTACCTGATCAACTAAATTATTTTTTTCATCGTAAATTTCACCTCTAAAAACCGTGCACTCACCTTTTTTTAGATTTTCAAAACCATTATTTTTCAAGACCAAGCAAAATCCATCTTTGGTTTCGAGATAGCCCTCTTGTGACCATTTTGCGATCGGCTTGTTGCTGGCTCCCAAAGAAGCGCTAACATCCACTCGACCCTTAAAATTGCCAACCCAGGTCGCATTTCTTAGACAGATCATTGGAGAAATCTTTGATTCCTTCTCTACCGGGCCCAAGAAAATAAACACTCCTCGGTTCTTTCCCTCCAAAATTAAAGCCATGTTCAGCATTGATTTTTCCTGGCCCGATTTAACATTGATCTGCAATGTATAAAAACTTTCTTTTTCGAAAGGCTCAAATGAATATTCTATCGAAGAGCTACCGCCCGCCTTAACTGAAATCTGTTGATTTTTTTTCGCAAGCACATCGGCTTCATTTTCTTGAGTCCAACGATAAAGCTTATACTCGATATCGGCATTGGCTAAATTATCCGTCGTATTCTTGACCAGTCCTTTAACAACCACTTTTCCGTTAACTAACTTAACCGTAGGAATTCTGTTAACGGGAAAATAATGATCGGTGTTAATTTCAATTTCATCTTTATCGATGTAAACACCGCCGGTTTTTGTTCCCTCAATGTTAAAAGGGATCTGATTGAGTGGCGAAAAAATATCTGGAGCAAAACTTAAAATTGGAAATTTTTTATTTCCGTTTATAAAAAACGAAAAATAATATTTACCTTTTATCAAATCCTTTGGCGCCTTCCAATCGATCTGAACCGGCATCAAATGACCTTCCTCGAGAGAAAAATCTTCTTTGGCATAAAATTCATCAACCAAAAAATCACCATTTGTTTTTCTATTCTCGCTTTCATCAGTTCTCCACACTTGAACCATCAAATTCAAATGTTCAAAAGAATTAACATCATAAACATTATAATCCCTGCAAATGCCATCTCTCGCCGTCTGGTTGTTTTTAGTCATTTCCAGACATCTACTTTTTAATTTATCAATTTCAACTTTAGTCTTATCGTTTGTAAAACTTACTACCGCTTCTATTTCAACATTTTCACCCGCCTTAAAATTTTGCTTGTAATTTTCCCGACCTTTTATTTTAAAAGTTAGAAAAGGATCGTAAGCAAAAGGCAGGATTCTTTCAAAATCCCCTCCATCCACTTGCGAAAACGGATTTTCCGGAGGCATACTTTCGAAAAATTGATCTAGACCGGCACGAATTTCCTCTTCCGAGCTTCCCTTAAAAAGATCTTCCTCCGCGCTAGCGCTGACAGACCAAGCCAGAAAAACCGAAAAAATCAGTAGTCCCCCCAGCTTTAATTTTTTTGCTTTTTTTTGTGTCATTTTTATTTTTTAAATAAACAAATTCTTAATTTGAAAAATATCATTTTAATTTTGTTTTCTTATTTTTAACCTGTCAAATTTTTGAATTGGAGTTGATTGGAAAATCGAAAAAAACTAGTTTTTCAATTTTTTATTCTTTCTCACCGTCAAAGAATAAGACTGTCTTTCCAACTCTTTAAAGCTTTCCAGCTCTTTCCGTTTTTCCGCTTCAAGTTTTGAGGCAACCTGCTTTAACTTTCCCGCCTCAACTTTGACAACCGTGGCCGGATCGACACCCCAATCTTTTAAACTATCGATTACCAACTTTGGATTATACCGATAAGTTTCTCGAAGCACGCGTGCCACGCTGCCTTTTTCCGTAAAAAACTGAGCCAACTTTGATTGCTCCATATAATTTTCCAACTGTTTGGCTAAAATTTTCATTTCTTTTTCAATTGAACTTTTTTGCTCCTTTAAATCAATATACTTCAGTGAAAGATCTTTGACTTCAATTTCTTCCTCCTCATTATCCAACGATCTGAATTGATGTGAAAAAAGCGGGCAATTTCTCTTATAATCGCACCAATCACAGAGTGGCCCCATTCGAGGTTCAAAAGAATTTTTTTTCGTTCTTTCTTCAATTTCATCAATAGTTTTCAATATTTCTTCTTCTAGAAGTTCCATTTCCTTTAAATTTTTTCTGACAGAAACCTCAAGGTTGTGCCTAACAAAATAAAGCGCCAACTCAACTTTTTCAATTTCTTTTTTGTTTTTGAAAAAAGAAGGCCATTCTTGAGTGAAAGCTTTTAGGTAAATGCTGAGCTGCAAATTATTTTTTACTTCATTTTCCGTCGCTATTTTCCGGTTGGTCTTGTAGTCGATAATTTTAAAGCTGTTCCCCACTCTGTCGATTCGGTCTATCGATCCCGAGATGGTATGTTTTCCAAAAGGTAAAATAAATCTTTTTTCCAAAGCAATGACCGTTCCCAATTGTTTTTTTTCCATTTGTTCGATTTTTTTCAGATAGTTTGAAATTAGGCCAATCCCGTTTTCAAAAAGATTTCCCGCTTCTTCTTCCTTAAAAACAGCGGGGTTCCAATTTTCACTAAAAAAATTAATCGCCTCTTCTTTGCTGGGAAAATCATTGTCCGATTCATGAATAAATTTCAATGTTTTGTGAATTAAGGAACCGAAAGAGAGAGCGGAGGATTTGGGCGTTTTTATTCTATCAATCTCTTTGAATTTGTATTTGAGAGGGCAAGACAAAAAAGTATCCAGAGAAGAATATGAAGTATTCATGAGGAGAGTTAATTAAAAATGTAAAAATCAAAAATTAATTTGAAAATTGGTCTGTTGGAATTTTATAGACTCTTATTTCATCGAGAAAATCTATTTTCCGGAATAACACAGCCTGTTCACCATTCTCTATTTTTCCTCCTTATTCCTTGCTACTTGTCACATTCCAAGATCTACGAACCATGATCGGGCGGGTCTCGACCCGCCCCTGTTTACTCTTTGTCCCTTGCTACTCCTCCGTTTGTACAAAATCCGAAATAAAAACACTCAAAACAGCCATCAAGGGAATCGCCAAAATCAAGCCAAACGGTCCCGCTACCTTGATGCCGATCAAAATAGCGATAATTATCGCTACCGGATTAAGCCCGATCGCCTGTTTCATCACTAGGGGAACAACCAGATGATTCTCCAACTGCTGAACCACCACATACATGCCCAACACCAACAAAGCCTGCACCGGTCCAAGACTTAGTGCGACTAAGATTCCGGCCACGGCGGAGATAGTCGGTCCAAGATAAGGCACCACTTCAAGAATACCGGCTAAGATTGCCAGGAGAAGAGCGTAAGGCACTCCCAAAATACTAAGACCGATATAAACCAGAATCCCGATCAGGATGCTCAAAGCCACTTGCCCCAGCAACCAATTTCCCATTTTTTCCTGGATATCGTCCATTTTTCTGACCGCATATTTTTTATATTCTTTAGGAATAAATCCTTTTAAAAAAGCACCGACCGATTTTCTCTGAATGCTTAAGTAAAAAGAAAGGGAAAAAACGGCAATGAAACTGACGAATCCCTGGAAAAAAGAGCCCGCGCGAGTAAAAACAGTCACTCCTCCGTCTCCCAACTTGTTGCTTAATTCAAGTAAAAATTTATTTTTATCCAAAGGCATTCCCTGACCGCCATTCACCAGACTGGAAAATTTTTCCTGCCAAGCGCCAAAAACTTTTCCGTATTCCGGCAAATTGTTGGCCAGATGTTTCAGTTGATCGGAAACAGCCGGAGCCAACAGAGAAAAAAGATAGAAAACACCGCTGAAGAACAGAAGATAAATGGCCAGTGTCACCAAACTGCGTGGCAAATAGGCTTTCTCCAATTTATCAACCAACGGCGCCATTGCCGATGAAAGAACGAAGGCAACAAAAATAACCACCAATACATCTCTAATAATATATAGAAACCAGACACCAAAAACAATCAAGATTAATTTCAAGATGGTCTCTGTTGAAATGTCAATTTTAACACAAGAATCGTTTTTCATGTCTAAAAGTTATCATAGGAAATGATTTCTTTCAACCGTTCCACGATTTTCAATTGTTCTTCAAAAGAATTCTCCAACTCGATACTGACAATTTCCGGCAAGTAATCAATATAATCTTCAATATAGTCTATTTCTTGCGGTTTATTCAAATAATGAAAGGAATAGCCCTTCAACGAACGACCGGTAATCAAATCAACGAATACTCCGCTTTTCGGTGCGACCGCCGATATATGACAGCAACCGACCCGATGATTCTTGAAATTGTCTAACAGCTTTTTGTAGCTTTTGTCTCCCTGTATTTCCGCAAAATCATGGTAATGAGAAACATCAAAACAAAATCCACCGCATTTTTTCGCTAGCTCAAAAAACTTATCGCTAAGAACCGCACCATTCTCAACAAAAATATGTTCTTTATAATCGATCGCCACTTCTTTGATGAACTTCTCATCGGTCGGTCGAGCGTGAATATTAAACAATCTGGTTCCGTAACGGTCCCAAAAAAGTTCCAGTTCCCATTTTTCCATATCGTCTCTCAAATGAACATGCGGGATCGACTCAAGTTTGGTTTGCTCTAGCTTGTAGTAAAGTTCCCTTCTTTCATCCGGTTTCAAAAAAGTAGGAAATAGAGCCACTTCCTTCAACCCCAAGCGATCGATTTCCTTGATTTTTTCCTGCCAATCGGAGCCGGGCGTTGTCGTTAATCCAAGCAATATTTTTTCCACCATAAATTTATTTTTATTATTTACGAAAACCGTCAATTCCGAGTATACTTTTTCATCGTAGTCCCTAAGTATTGCTTTGAAAAGAAATGTGACGAAAACTTAATCAGATGCTCTAATGTTAAAAATAAGCGTTTTTATGGAAAAAATTATTCCCTTTATCGATCTTCACGAAGACATTGCCGACAACTGCCAAATTCTCACCGGCAAAAATTTTTTTAGTCGCAACAAACTGCACAGCGGATCAAATACCGCCGGGTTTCCCGTCAACAATCAAGTGGATATTTTCAGACTTTTTGAAGGCGGAACAAAAATGATTTTTGGCGCCTCCTGCCCCTTCGCACTGGAGAACGGAGAGATCGTTGTACCGGCCGATCCGTTTGCTACGCTTAAAAAACAACTGGATTTTTATTTGAGCTTATTCGAACAGGACACTCGTTTGAAAAAAATTACCTCCTTCGACGAATACAAAAATATTCGAGAGAGAAAAGAGATCGGGATTTTAATGCATGTTGAGGGAGCTGATTTTTTGGCCGACGAGGCTCGATCAGTTAAAGAGCTGTACGATATTGGGGTTCGTTCAATCGGTCTGACTCACAATGAAAAAAACGCTCTCGCCGGTGGCGCCAAAAGCGACGGCAAATTAACCAAAATCGGCCGACAAAGATTGGAAGAAATAAAAAACCTGAAAATTATTTTTGACTTGGCTCATCTAAATGAAAAAAGTTTTTGGCAGTCAATAAAAATAATTGATTCGCCGATAATGTGCTCCCACTGCGGAATAGAGTACATCAAAAAAGATCCGAGAAATTTGAACGACAAGCAGCTAAAGGCTATTTGCGCCAAAGACGGAATCGTTGGGATTGCCTTTACGCCCAGCTTTTTCAATTCCAACTCCGCCGAGGAATTAATCGCAACCTTTCGCTACCTCAAGCAAAAAATAGGTACCGATCATTTGGCTGTTGGCAGCGATTTCGACGGGATCATCGCCCCGAAACTTTTCCCGGAGTTGTCCGAAGTCTCTCAAATGCAAAATCTTGTTCGGCTGTTGAAAGGGGCCGGCTACAATGAATCGGAAATCGAACAAGTTTTTTTCCGCAACGCCGAGGAAAAACTATTGGCCAAGTTATCCTGAGGAATTATTTGAATCAAACAATGTCCACAAAAAAAATCCAAGGAATTTATTTATTTTTGCTTCTTATCATTCTTTCTACCGCCGGGTTTTTACGACTATACAAACTCGGTGAAAGTAGTTACTGGATTGACGAAGGTTTTACCTTGATGCAAACGAAGGCGGTTCTGAAACACGGATACCCCCTTCTGAATTCAGGGGCTGTTGACTTCAAGGATTTCTTGTTACCCTATTTACTTTCACCTATAGCCCACTATACCGACTCGCCTTTTTTCTTTAGGCTGATACCGGCAATTTTTGGTATTTTATCTATTTATATTATCTATTTATTAGGCAAAAATTTATTCAACCAAAAAATCGGTCTTATCTCTTCCTTCTTTTTAGCTTTTTCTTATTGGCATATCGCCTGGAGTCGTCAGATTAGAGGCTATGCGCCTTTAGTTTTTTTCTTATTGCTATCCGTCTTAACGATAACTCTCTTTGAGCATAACCATAAAAAAAAGTATCTTTTAATGGCTTTTGCAACTATTATTTTGGCCACCTTCGCTAAAACAAGCGGTATCTTGTTATTTATTCCGTTTGTTTTTTATCTTTTGATGAAAAAGCTAAACCGAGAGGCTTTTTTGGTTATTTTTATTTTTTCTTTTTTAGCTTTAATTCTTCGTCAATATTTTTTTAATGCTTTCAATCTTTCTTTTGTTAATTATTTGGGTTTTTACTCGGTAGGCTATTTATGGAAATATTTTGGCGTCTTGTTGCCTCTTGCTTTAGCCAGTTTCTATCTCGTTTCAAAGAAAAATTATCCCGTTCATCTTTTTAATTTTTTATGCTTTTTTGTCCCGCTTATTTATTTTTCATTTTTTTGTTATATCAGTGAAAAAAGATATTTATTTTTGATTACTCCCTTTATTTTTTTGTATGGAGCCTTTGTTTTAAATTATATTTCGCAATATTCAAGAAAAAAGCTTTTTATTTTTTTATTTTTTATACTTTTTATCGACCGTCTGTCGATCCAAACTTTTATTTTTAAACCTCAAACTTTTTACTCTCTTGAAAAATATACTCCCCAACCGAATTTTAGTTCCGCCTACCAAAAAATTAATGCCGATAAAAAACAAAATTACTATATGATTTCAGCGTATCCTTACATGGATCTAATTTATCTCAACAAGTCAGACTTCTATTTGCCAATTTCTTACACGGGTCGAGAGAGTGATAATATTAAGAGCACCAAAGAACATTATTCGGGAACTAATCGATTGATTGACGAAGAAAAATTAAAACAACTAAGAAAAAAAGGGGATATCTATTTTATATTTGATGAAATGGCCACCGAAAGAGTGGATGGAAAAATACAAAAATATATCAAACAAAATTCTCAATTAATTTTCAATGATTATTCGCCTCAACAAATACTGGTTTATAAAATTTCTCAAAATAGCTATTAGGTTTTATATATATTAAATTTGATATATACTGAACTTAACATATACAATACAGCAAAAGAAATAAGAACGAAATATAAATTAATTTTATAAGTAATATAAATAAAAATAAAAATGAAAAAGCAAAAAGCAAAAAAATCTTTGATTCTTTTCTTTTTTCTGTGTGGATTTTTCTTCACACTGAGTCAACTCAATGAGTTTAAAAAAGTCTTCGGCTACGGTTATGGCTATTCGGGAAAACTAACCACTGTCAATTCGTATAAGCCGGCTTTTTCGCCCGACGGTAATTACATTGTTTACGCCAACACTGAAGACGATGGTTTATTATATAAAAAAAATCTAAGCACCGGCGTTAGCGAAGCAATCAACAGTGTTAATTCTTATGAGCCGGTTTATTCTCCCAATGGTGCCTATATTGTTTATTCAAATTTTGATGATGGCGGAAAACTCTATCGTAAATCGGCTACCGACACCGGTAATGGAACGGCTATCACCACTGCCTACGGTAGGTATCCTATTTATTCTCCCAGTGGTAACTATATTGTTTATGTTAACTATGACGATAACCGCAAGCTCTATCGAAAATCAGCGGGCGACGCCACTAATGGAACAGCGATAAACAGTGTCGTCTCATCCAAAGCCGCCTATTCTCCCGATGGTGATTATCTCGTTTATCCCAACATGGAAGACCATGGGAATATTTATAAAAAAGTAGCGAGCGATACCGGTAATGGTTTAGCTATCACAACATTTTCCGGATTATATCCAACCTATTCTCCAGACGGCGACTATATAGTTTATTCCAATGTTGATGATTCAAGAAGGCTATACCGTAAAAACGCTGCTGGCAGTGGCAATGGATCAAGCATAACTCAGACGGGAAAATGTGATTCTCCTTCTTACTCCCCAGATGGTAATTATATTGTTTATGAGAGAGGTGGCAGAATCTACAAAAAAGATTTAAGCGTTAAGGACATCGGCGATTTTTCTCTAGAAGGGTCTTTCAATAACGGAGAAACCTTCATTCAAGGTTCGGTCAATAAATCCGCCGCTACGGCCGAAGTAACAGTTCCTTACGGCACCGATGTCACCAATTTAAAACCCATAATTCCTCATTTCGGTTATTCAATCAGCCCCGCTTCAGGAGTAAATCAAAACTTTACCAATCCAATAGCCTACACGATCACGGCTCTGAACGGAACCACTAAAACTTACACGCTGACAGTAAAAGTAGACACAAACAGATCTCTTAAAGCAATTACCGGATTTTCTTTTAGTAGCCCTTTCGTGGTAGGCACCATCAATGAAACAGCTAAGACAATCTCTTTGGTTGTTCCCTATGGAACAGGACTGACAAGTATTGCTCCGACCATCATTCACAATGGTGCTTCAGTTAATCCCGCTTCAGGAGTAGCTCAAAACTTCACTGATCCGGTGACTTACAGAGTAACCGCCCACGATGGGACTACTCAGGATTACACCGTCACAGTCACTGTTCAGAGTAGTATTACTAATCCCAGCGTCTCTGAGACCACTCTAAAGAACGATTATCAGTCGGGATACATTTCCATCGTAGGAAGCAATATTGCCGCTACTTCAAAAATCACTTTTAATGTTGAATACTCATTGAAACTTGGCGCAACTACCGTAACTATTCCCGTTGGCACTCAAATGACAGCCACGAATGGAGGCTCTCTGGATTTAGGAAAAATCTCTCTTTCAGACATTAAGGTGGATGTTAGAGCAGATATGAAATCCGGTAATTTAGCCGGGGCTATTAAATTTGGTATTCCTAATTTGAAAGTCACTTTTTCAAAACCCATAACTATCACTATGCCGGTTGGTACAGCCTTCAACGGCAGAGTGCTGGAAGTATTTTACCAAAATGACAAGGGTAAAGATTGGCATAAAGAAACCACATGTACGGTTTCAGGCGGAAATTGTATTTTTCAAGTCACTCATGCCACGAAATTTAGCGCCATCGAAGGTACTCTCAAAAAATACAAAAATTATAAAGGCAGTGCGGAGGACTTAAGAAAATATAAATTCTACAAACGGGCTTACAGCAATAAAATATCTAAAAAGCACTACAAAAACCTCCGAAAAATCAAGAAAAGCAGTGGAAACGAATTTCAAAATCTTAAAAATATTTTCTTGGCTCATAAAAAAGAAGATAAAAAAATCATTGAAAAATTGGATAACCGAACTAAAGACCTTTTCTACCAGTACAAGAACTACAACGGCTATAAAAACTATAAGCATTACAAAAAAATAGTAGGGAGATAATAAAAAATATTTTGAGATCGAAGTAGCTTTTTGATAAATTTTAAAAATTCAGATGAAGAAATATGAAGCGAATTTTTCGCTTGTGATTATAGTTTTTTTTGCTTCTTTTTTGCTCGGAGGTTGCAGTTTTTTTCAAAAAAAGACCCAGCCGGTTGAGAGAAGCGAGGAGCTTAACCGGCCGATTAGCGAATTGTTAAAGAATAAAGAGGAGTTTGAGTGTTTTATTTTCAGTAAAGAGCCCCTTTCTCGACTGAGAGCTAAAGGTAGTCATATAAAAATCGACGGCTTCAAAAATAGTCTCGACAAGAAAGAAGATGCTGAGGGTAGCAATTTCTATACTGACGGCTATTCAATCAATATATGGAAGTTTAAAGATGGATTGCGTTATAATTATAAAGAGATAGCTGATTTAGCTCAGCAAGGAGATGAGGAAGCCAAAAAAATCCAAAAAGCGCTTTCCGTCGAAGATTGGATAAACAAAATAGAGACAGCTAGAATAAAGTACACTTGTAAAAAAGCTTCTATCCCCGATGAATATTTTCAAATTCCCGCTGAAGTGAAAATGGCAGATTATCAAATCAAAAAGAAAGAAGATTCTCAGCCATTGACCCCTTCACCCCCCTCGACCCCTCCTCAACAACAAGAAGAGCTTATAGAAGATACCGAGGTGGAAAACCTTCAATAGACAATATCGATAAAATTTACTCGATCAAAAAATAAAAGCCCTCTTTTTTGGGCTTTTTTTATTTGGAACTAAATTTGATAAAAATTTTTACATTTTTTGCAGGAGAAACCAGACCAATCCATCCTTAAAGCAAAATCCAAACAAGCATCATAATTTGGGCAATCCAAATTTTTATGTCGAGGCACATCTTCGATATTATTGATACTTCGACTCAATCTAGATATTGTGATTCCTCCGAGCACGCGTTGAAAAGTTTCTTTGAGCCGTTGATTTTCTTCGAAATTGATTTTTGGCTGTCTTCTTTTTTCCCTTTTCCCTTCAACTAATTTCGCTTTCTGCTTCTTCGTTTTTTCTGGCGCAGGCAAATTTTCCTCAACGAAAATTAGCTTACTCCAATCCGGATCGATCGCTCTTAATAATTCGAAAGACTTGCTGTCGGAAATAAAATCTGGGCGGTCTAAAATTTTAAGGATCTGCTGTCTTCTCTCCTCAATGTTAGCTGGATTATCCACCTCTTCCTCCTTTAAATAAGCGGATTCTAAGTTATCCTATTATTAGGGACAAAAAATGAAACCTGGCTTCCGGCTTGTCAGGCCGAAAGTTTAGATATTCCCACCTTAACTCGACTTTGTGTCTACTTTATGGGGTACAGATCAATTGGCGGAGAGGGAGGGATTCGAACCCTCGGTACCTTGCGGTACACCCGCTTTCCAAGCGAGCGCACTAGGCCACTATGCGACCTCTCCAAAAAAAATAAAGGCGCGGGTAGAGGGAATCGAACCCCCGATAGCGGTTTTGGAGACCGCTGTTATGCCACTTAACTACACCCGCAATCCTGTTTGCTTTAAGACGCTACAAATAATATGTATCATTTTGTTTTTATTATGTAAACAGAAAAATTGCAAAAACTCAAAATAAAGTGTAAGAAATCTATATTGCTTTTTATTTTGAAAAGTATTTTTTATGTTGGGGGTGCCTGCCTACCGGTAGGTAAATAGCCCAG